>NZ_JBFBJT010000021.1:0-71506 GCF_040686175.1 Streptomyces sp. NPDC086077
CCCGGCGCCGGGCGGTCGGTCGCGTGCGCCGCCGTCGCGCGGTGGATGCGCCGCAGCGTGTCGAAGTCGAGCACGGTCCGGGACCGTTCACGATCCTGCCGGCGGACGGCCGCGCCGTCGGTCGCCGGGGTGTCCGCCCCGGGCCGCGGCGTGTCCCAGACCAGCGGTACGACGGCGAACAGCCCTTCCTCGTTTTCGCCCAGGCCGAGCAGGCCGGCCAGCCGTGCCTCGTCGAACCAGAGGGCGGGCGCCAGCCGCAGCCCACGGGCGCGCGCCCAGATGCGCCAGGTCTGCAGCAGGGCTCCCACGTCCATGCTCACGGCGTGGAACGAGAAGCTGTTGTACTTGAACGCGTTCTGCCAGTACTTGACGCCCAGCACCAGGTACTGGTCCGTCGCCTCGCCGTGCGCTCCGAGCGCGGCGCGCACCTCGCCGCTCACGTCGCCCGCGAGCAGCCGCTGCATGGAGTGGTGCGGCGGGGAGTAGTAGTGCACTCCGGGGGTGAGCGGTCCGGAGGGGCCCGAGACCCAGTAGACGCTGACGGGGTACAGGCCACCGCCGGAGGCGGTGCCCCGGGACCAGTTGGCCTGAGTGTAGTGGGGCAGGGCCCCGAGGTCGGTGTTGGCCTGGACGGCCAGGCGCCTGTCCACCAGCCCGTAGGAGTCCAGCAGCATGCCGGACAGCAGGGGAAGTGTGAAGGGCTCAGCCGTGCTCGGGTGGCCGTCGGGCAGGCAACCGGCCGTCACCGTGGCGTGCGCCGGGTACGGCACGTCGGGGAGCGGGAACGACTCGGCACCCGGGTAGTACTTCGTCTTGCGCGGCCGGTCCGCCCAGTCGGGCACGAAGTCGGCCGGCTCCATCGGGATACGGCCCCGGTGCATGATGGCCGTCGCGTATTCATGGGCGTAGCCCACGGAAGTCTCCTCTTGTGTGGCGTGGGGGCGGGGAGCGGTGCGGGTGGCCGCGGTCACGGGAAGGGGTGCGGGGCCGGGTTGAGGTCGGCCGCCTCCAGGTCCCGCTCGCGCAGCCCCGCCTCGCGTAGGGCGGTGCGCAGCCGGGGCATGCCCAGGGCGCGCTGCCGCGACCAGCCGAAGTCGATCGGCAGCAGACCGGGGACGAGCACGCTGAACGTGTGCAACCCCAGCAGCCGCTGCTCGGGCAGCGTCTGGTCGACGACCACCACGTCGAACCCGGCGGCGGCGACCGCGGTGACACAGCGCTCCAGGTCGTCCCGCAGGTCGGGCGAGGCCGTCGCGCCGGAGGCGTCCGGCCACCCGAGTTCGGCGACCGCGAGCGGCCGCTCGGCGGCCGGGGCACGCAGCAGGAAGTCGGCGTGGACGCCCATCTCGGGGATGCCGTAGACCAGCGGGTGGTCGTGCAGCGCGGTCACCCGCGAGAAGTCCTCCGCCATGGCGCGCAGCCTGGCCTCGTCGCGCTCGGACCGGCCCCGCAGATTGACCGCGTCGGTGGCGATCTCGCACAGCGCCGCGTCCAGCGCGGACTCCGGGTCGAGCCCGGCACCCGCGCCGAAGCACATCCGGCCCAGGCCACCGTCCAACCGCTCCGCGACGCCGGTGACGACGGGGATCGGGAACGTGATGCGGGTGTCGAAGAACCGGGCCCGGTAGCCGTACATCGCCAGCCGGTCCACCATGTGCCGGGTGGCGGGGCGGGCGCTGGTGGCGGGGTCGATCTCGGGCAGCGGCTGCTGCCCGTACCAGGCGAGCAGGAAGGCGTCCCGTTCGACGACCTCCATCAGGCCGAAGTAGACGGCCTCCTCGGCACAGCCGCCCGACGCGCAGCCGTTGGAGCTCTCCTGGACGAAGCGGTTCTCCAGTCCCGGCGCGTGATAGTACGTCAGGATCTCGGGCACGAGGCGCGGTTCCTGGTCGCGCAGGGAGTAACCCCACACCCACGGGATCTCGCGGTCCGGGGCGAAGCGCACGACGTGCGGGTTCTCCTGGTGGAAGTCCTCCGAGTAGAGCCCCACGCGCCTCGGGTCGACCGCGTCGGCCCCGAACTCGTCGAGCGTCCCGGTCACCGACGTGCGTTTGCCGCGCGCCCGCATGCCCGCGTACCGCTCCAGCCCTTCGAGGACCCCGATGCGCGCGGAGGTGCCGAAGGAGCCCGCGTGTCCGCCCCAGAACGTCTCGCGCAGGTACTCGCCGGAGCGCATCGAGAAGCAGCCGATGGTCGCGGACGTCGACGTGGACGAGACGTCATGGACGACGGACGGGCCGAGGGCACCGCACACCGGATTGGCGAAGGCCGCCACGTCGATGTCGTACGCCTCGATGCTCCGCAGCCGGAAGGTGCCCGGCGCGTGCTTCGGCGCGGCTGCCAGGGTGACGACGGCGCCCTCGGGCGAGTCGGCCACGGGCCGGGAGCAGGCCGGGCACTGGGGGTCGGGGACGAGGGGATAGCGGCGTACCGACAGCGTTTCCAGGTCCAGCACCTGGACGTCCGGGAAGGGCTCGCGCACCGGGTGTTCCCGCGTCTGTCCCACCAGCGAGGCGAGTGCCTCGGCGGCGAACGGGACGGCGTACGGCCACGGGCCGGACTCGTGCGTGGCGCCGCCCAGTTCGAGGGCGTCGCGCAGCGCCACCGAACGGACCGCCTGCCACCGCCGGGTCAGGCACTGCGGGCACGGCGGGACGCCCTCGACGGTGACGGGGCCCACGACGGCCTGACGCGCGTAGAGGTGCACCGGGACGGTCCCCGGCGGGTGCGGGCTGTGGCCCTCGGCGAACGCGTCGCCGAAGCCCAGCGCGCTCACCGCCACGGCGATGTCACCGTGGCCCTGACCGTCCAGCGCCGTGCGCAGCGGGCCGGTCATGAGCCGCACCGGACTCGGCCCGGGAGGCGCCGGCGCGGTGGCCGGCCTGTCCGTGGTGCTAACCGACACGCCGGGCCTCCGACGTCAGCAGGACACGGACCACGTGGACACCCGCGCGTTCCAGGTCCGCGGAGCCGGTCGGCACCACCAGCGCGTCACGGCGCTGTTCGCCGAGCCGGCGCAGCACGTCCGCCCACGAGGGCGTGTCCGTCCCCTCGACGGTCACGGCGGCGCGGACGGCCAGCGCCCGCGGATCGAAGTCGCTGAGCAGCGGATCCCCGTACGAGGTCCCCTCCGCGAGTCCCTGCTGCTCCAGCTGGACCTCCCCCAGCAGGTCACGCAGCGCCGCCGAAGCCGCGGCCGGGTACGACAGCTCCGCGGCCACCGCCCAGCGGGCCCCGGCCCGGGCCAGGACCACGGCCGCGCCGGAGCGCTCCCGCTCCCCGAGGTCCAGCAGCTCTGCCTCGACGCCGAGATTGGCGGCGGAGCGCAGCAGGAAGGTGAGCTCGGGATCGGCGTCGGCGGGAACGGTGACAGCCGGCACCCCGGAGCCGCGCATCGCGCGCTGGAGCGCGTCGTACGCGAGGGCCGACAGCATGCCCTGCGCGGCGGCGTCGGTGACACTCGCGCCCGCCCTCATGCCGGCACTCGTCGCCTCGAAGAGCCGGTCGCGGTTGTCGGCGCCGAACGGACGGACCGCCTCGCCCGGCACCAGGAACCGCTCCTTGGTGAGCAGGGAGGTGGCGGCCACCCAGCCGCGGACGTCGGCCTGCGCGTCACCGATGCCCGTCCACGTGCCGAACTCGGCCGGGGTCAGGCGGACGCCCTGCTCCGGTGCGCCGGTGCGCCGGTGCGGGACGACGTGCTCGGCGTAGGTCTCGGCGGCGCGGTGCAGGGCGCGCAGCCGGGCGCCCGCCACGTGATGGACGTCGGCGGCGCCGACACGGCGGGTCCGGCCGTGGCCGAGGCCGAGCTCCACGACGCTGAGTTTGAGCGGCGTCTGCGTGATGCCCTCGTCGTCGTAACGGGTGAACACACCGGCGTGCGGCCGCAGCAGCACCGAGCGGCGGTTCAGCTCCTCCACCAGGGCGTCCGCCTCGCGGGCGGAGTCCACGGTGGGCAGCGCGAGGGCGCCGCCCCGGGTGTCCGCGCTCGCGAGGTCGATCTCGGGGGAGTCCGCCTCCGCCTCGTCCGCGCACCACGGGCAACGGGGGTGGGGCAGCAGCGGCTCCGAGGTGACGTCGAGCGACTCCACGTCCTGGATGATCAGCTGCCCGGCCGTCTCGGCGGGCAGCGCCCCCGACGCCGTCTTGAACACCTCGTAGCCGAGCAGGTTGCCGAGCATCGCGGCCAGCGGGCGGCCGGGGTGGGCTCCGGGGACCGGCGTGGCAGCCGGCAGGTCCAGGGCGAGGGAACTCCACACGTCGGCGGCCCGAGCGGCGCCGGCGCCCGCTCCCAGTCGCAGTACGGCGCACGACCAGCAGCCCGAGGTCTGCGCGGACATCGACGGACCGACGACCGCGTGGCCGCCGAACGACCAGGCCGGTATGAGGGTGCGTCCCGCGGGCACCCCGGCGCGCAGCAGCGGGAACACCACGCGGGGTGCGTCGGGTCCGCCCGTGACGACGACGACGTCGTATCCCTCGACGGCAGCCCAGGTCAGTGGCGCGTGCGGGCTCCCGGACCCGTCGAGTTCGCGGACGTCGACGGGGCAGCCGTCGGCGCCGGCGGCCGCCGCCTCGTCGGTGATCCCGGCCCGGTCGAGTCCCGGCAGGACGCCGATCGTGGCGCTGCCGTTGCGGATCAGGCTCAGAACGCACCAGCGGGCCACGAGGTCACTGCCGAGGACCGCCACCCGCGTGTCGCGGAAGCGCTGGAAGCGGCGCGCGGCGTCGTCGGCGTAGTGGTCGGTGTACGCGATCTGGGCCGCGTAGCGCCGCGCCACGTCGTCGGACGGCTCGTGCCCTTCGAACGCCTCCGGCGAGGGTCTCGGTGGGACGGAGCGGGCGAAGCCCCGCTCGTACAGGGTGCCGACGAGTTCGCCGACCATCGCACGCTGGCGGTCGCCGAACCCCGTACAGATCTCGGCGACGGTGTGTTCGCCGTCGAAGTGCGGCACGAGCAGGGTGGCGAAGCGGTACGCCGACTTGGCGGTCAGACGGAAGCCGCCGTCGGCGTTGTGGAAGAGGACGCCGTCGGGGGTCTCGGTGAACAGGACGTCGCGCCGGATGCGGGGGCGGGACGCTGCGACGGCTTCGTACCGTGCGGAAGGCATGCTGATGTCACCTCTGGATGGGGGTCGGTGGGAGGAGGCCGAGTGGGTTTGCCGTGGTCAGCCGGGGGTCGCCGCGGTGCCGAGACGGACCGTCGACGGGGTGGTCCCCAGCTGACGCGCGTAGATTTTGAGCAGTTCGTGGATGCGGTAGGGCTTGGGCGGCCCTTCCTCGACGAAGCCGGCGTCCGCCAGCCGCTCGAGGACCTCGTCCGAGACGTCCACGACATCCGAGACACCCGGGACATGTGATACGTCCGGCACGTCCTGCGGCGTCGCCGGATCGGCGGTCCCGGCGACGCGGCGCTCCGTTGCCAGCAGCAGGAACGCCTCCCTCAGTTCGGGGCTCAGCCGGAGCAGCGCCGCCTCGAACACGAGGGGTACGGACATCAGCGGCTCGTCCGCCAGGGAGAGCCTGGCCGGCAGATCCGCGGCCAGCCATGAGGAGCAGTCCCCGATGCCGAGACCGGGGCGCGTCAGCAGGCGTGCCGCGGCGATCCGCAGGCTCAGGGGGAAGTGGCCGCAGATCCGGGCCAGTTCGCGGGCGGCCTCGGGCTCCTCGGCGACCCGTTCGGGGCCCAGAGTGGCGATCAGCAGCTGATGCGACTCCTCCGGGGCGAGCGTGTCGAGGCGGTGCACGACGCCGCCATGGGTGGCGATCAGGCCGGCGAGACCGCGTCGGCTGGTCACCACCGCGACGCCCTCGCCGGGGGAGGGGAGCAGGGGGCGTATCTGCTCGGCGCTCACCGCGTCGTCGAGGATGAGCAGGCGGCGTCCGGCTCCGTTCGTGGGCAGTTGGGCCCGGGCCTCGGCGGTGTCGAGCGGGCTGCCGTCCGGACGGGTCATGCCGAGCGTGAAGCAGCCGCCGGGAAAGGCCTCCTGAGCGAGGTGGGCGGCCTGAAGGGCGAGAGCGGTCTTGCCGATGCCGGGGGCCCCGGAGATCACCACCGGCCCCGTCCCCGGCCCGTCGGCGGTCAACGCGCGTCGCATGGCGGCGAGTTGCGCGGTGCGGCCGGTGAAGCAGGGGACGGGCGCCACCGTGGCGGTCGGGGACGTGGCCGACGGTACCGACGGCGGCGCAGTGTGCCCCGACGGTGCGGGGGGCGAGGCGGGGGCCTGCGCCGGGGGAGCGGGGCGCTGTACCGCGGCGGCGGCCGGTACGGGGAGCGGCGCGTCCGGCGACGTGGCACCCGGCGCACCCGTCCCGCCCGAGGGGAGCGCCGCCTTCGAGGTGGCTCGTGCCCCGATCGCCGGGACGGTGCGGGCCGGCGGGATGCCGAGCTCCTCGCCGCGCAGGATCGCCAGTTCCAGGCGCTGCAAGGGGGCGCCCGGGTCGATCCCGAACTCCTCCTTGAGGCGCTCCTTGACGGCTCGGATCTCCGCAAGGGCCTCGGTCTGGCGGCCGGTTCGGTAGAGAGCCTCGATCAACTGCTCGGAGAACCGTTCCCTCTCCGGGTGCCGTCTCGCCGCGTCCCAGACCTCCGACAACACCTCGCGACATCGTCCGCGCGCCAGTTCGATGTCACAGAGACGCTCCAGTGCCCGCAAACGCTCCTCGGTCAGCCGGGGTGCCTCGTCGCGGTGGAGCATGTGCGACGAGACGTTCGCCAGCACCGGCCCGTGCCAGAGGGCGAGCGCCTCCCTGAGCACGTATGACTCGGTCTCGGCGTCACCGACGGAGTCCGCCGAGCGGACCAGTGCACGGAAGCGGACGAGGTCGAGGGTCTCGTGGTCCATGCGCATCCGGTATCCGCCGGGGACCGCCTCGATCGCGTCGTTCGCGATCCCGTACTTCGCGAAGATCCGCCGCAGCCGCAGGACGCAGCTCTGCAGGGCGGCTCGCGCCGTGGCGGGGGGCTCGGTGTCCCAGACGGCGCGCACCAGATACTCGGTCGACACGGCCGCGCCGGAGTGGATGAGCAGGGCCGCCAGCAGGCTCGTCGGCTTGGACGGCTGCAAGACGGCGGCATGCTCGCCATCGGCGATGCTGAGCAGCCCTAGCAGCTGGAACCGCATCCTCTTTATCGCTCCGTTTTGTTTGCTGACGGTACGCGCGGGCGGCTGATCGAGCTCGCTGCCGTGACCGACAGGAATACGAATGCAAAGGTCGGGGGGTAACGGACTACTACTATTCGACGCTCTTCGGCAACGGCCATCCGGCCCCTTTTTGGGAGTGCCTTACATGCAGGTGCCAGCGGATACCTTAGTGACGACTCGGAGCTACGTCGATCCCCGCGTTAGAGAAAATTAAGCGAGCGCCGGATTTACTCCGCATTCCCTGAATGCTGCACTTGGCCTGTTTGTCCAGCGTGTCTCGGTGGTCGCGAAGTGCGCAGGTGGAGGCGGGAGTTCCGGGTGGCTCCCATCCTAGGATGCGAGCGGCTTCCCACCCTAGGATGCGCTGCCACCACTCGCCAGGTCTGCCCGCAGAGCCGCTTCTCCTTGGTCAATTTCGCTGGGCGCGTGCCCGGGTGGTCGGTACACCGATGCCGCGGAGTCGTGGATCCTAGGAATCTGAATATGTCTCTGCTTTATTGCTGGTGCGATCGTGCGGCGCCATTGTGTCCGGCGAATTCTTCGCGGGTTACTTGGCGTATCAAAGTGCGTCGCTGGTGGGGCGGGGGTTTCGCGCTATTGCTCGTCGGGGAGAACGGCTCGAGGAGGAGCCGTTAATTTCTTCGGTCGCGCCGGCGTCGGAAGGGTGCGCTGGACGGGACACCTCATGGGGCTTCGGAGATCTTCAGGACGGTCGCCCGGAAGGACGCGACCACCGGGCGGAGATCGATCCGGTGCCAGGCGGCCCAGAGCTGGACGGACCTCTCGAACCAGGGGAGTCGGCGGACGGTGACGCCGGGTGGGCGGTTGCGCAGCATGCTCTCCTGTACCAGCGCCATGCCCAGGCCGGAGGCGACCAGGCCGAGGGCGGTGAGGGCGTCGGGTGCTTCGAGCCGGATGTCGGGAGTGAACCCGGCGGAGGCGCAGGACGCGACGAAGTCGTCCCGCCAGGCGGGGTCGTGGCTGTTCTCCACGGCGACCCAGGGCTCGGCGCCCAGAGCCGAGGGCGGGGTCTCCGCGCTCTCGGCCAGGGGGTGACTGCTGGGCATCGCCAGCAGCAGCGGATCCTTGACCAGAAGCGCGCTGTGCAGGTCCGGGTCGGACTCCGGCGGGGCCTCGGAAACCAGCGCGATGTCCAGGCTCCGCTGGCGAAGTCCCTCGAACTGCTCGGCCGCGGTCAGGTCGTAGAGCGCGACGTGCATCCCCGGCCGTTCGCTGTGCAGCTCGCGCAGCGCGAGGGGCAGCACACCGGTGTGCATGGCGTGGCTGACGTAACCCACGCACAGGCCGCCCTCCTCGCCGCGGCCGAGGCGCCGGCCCAGGTTCTCCAGCCGGTTCGCGTGCCGCAGCAGGGCCTGTGCCTCGGAAAGGAACACACGGCCGTCGGAGGTGAGGCGGATGCGCTGCTGGCTGCGCTCGAACAGGACCAGGCCGAGGTTCTTCTCCAACTGGGCGATCTGCCGGCTCAGCGGGGACTGTGAGATGTGCAGGCGGTCCGCCGCACGGCCGACGTGCTCCTCCTCGGCGACCGCCACGAAGTAGCGAAGTTGTCGCAGGTCAAGCATGTGAGACCCTCCAGGACTCAAGTGTGTCCAAGTGAGTCTTGGACAGTCTGACAGGTCGATCCTAGCCTCGAAAGCGCAAGAGCCGCGGACGAGTGCAAAACATGACGAACTCCGCATGACATGACACAGAGAAGGATCTTCCTCATGGGCATCAAGTGCCTGCTGCCGGGTTCCCTGGGCTTCGGCACCGCGCCACTCGGCAACATGTTCCGCGACATCCCTGACGACGATGCCGCCGCCACCGTCGAGGCCGCCTGGAACCAGGGCATCCGCTACTTCGACACCGCGCCCTTCTACGGAGCGGGTCTGTCGGAGATCCGCCTCGGCGAGGTGCTGGCCGGCCGGCCGCGCGACGAGTACGTGCTGAGCACCAAGGTCGGCCGCGTCATCCTGGACGAGCTGGAGGACCCCGCCGCCCGCGATCTGGGGGAGAAGGGCGGTCTGTTCGAGCACGGCCGGCCCAACAGGATGGTCGACTCCTACACGGCGGACGCCACCCTGCGCTCCATCGAGGACAGCCTCAAGCGTCTGCGGACGGATCGTCTCGACATCGTCTGGGTGCACGACATAGCCCAGGACTTCCACGGCGACCAGTGGCTGTCCCGGTACGAGACGGCCCGTACCGGCGCCTTCCGCGTCCTGCAGCGCCTCCGCGACGAAGGCGTCATCAGGGGCTGGGGCCTCGGCGTCAACCGGGTCGAGCCGATCGAACTCACGCTGGACCTGGACGAGCCCCGGCCCGACGCGTTCCTGCTGGCAGGCCGCTACACCCTGCTCGACCACAGCCGGGCCCTGCAGCGCCTGCTGCCGGCCGCCACCGAGCAGAACGTCGACATGGTCGTCGGCGGGCCCTACAGCTCCGGCATCCTCGCCGGTGGCCGGCACTTCGAGTACCAGCAGGCCCCGGCCGACATCATCGCCAAGGTCGAGCGGATCAAGGCGCTCGCCGCCGAGCACGGCGTGAGCGTCAAGGCCGCGGCCCTGCAGTTCGCGCTGGCCCACCCGGCCACCGCCGCGGTCGTTCCGGGCGCCACCCGCCCCGGCCGGATCGCCGAGGACATCGCGGCCCTCGACGAGCGTGTCCCGGCCGCCTTCTGGACGGCCCTGCGCGAGGAGCGGCTCGTCGCCCAGGACGCGCCCACGGCCTGAACGTCACCGCGCGACCCCTCCGACTCCTCCCGACTCCTCCCAACCCCTCCCAACCCCTCCTCACGAAAAGGAACAGCACCATGGCGACCACCACCGCCTCCGTCGACGTCCTTCGGTCCGCCGACGACGTCTGGCAGCTGATCGGCGGCTTCGACGCGCTGCCCGACTGGCTCCCCTACATCCCCAAGAGCGAACTCGGTGAGGGGGGTCGGGTACGTCGGCTGACCAACGGGGACGGCGACGTCATCGTCGAACGCCTCAAGGCCTTCGACGACGAGAAGCGGACCTACTCCTATGCCATCGAGCAGGCGCCGTTCCCGGTCACCGACTACCTCTCCACGCTGACCGTGCACGCCGTCGAAGGGACTCCTGGGACCGCACGCGTGGAATGGTCCGGAACCTTCACCCCCGTCGGGGTCAGCGACTCCGAGGCCGAGGCCCTCTTCCACGGCATCTACAGGGACGGACTGGCCGCGCTGGTCCAGACTCTGAAGGTGTGACAGCCGTCGCACGGCACAGACACCTGCCCCGGCGACTTCTCCGTCGCCGGGGCAGAGCCGTCCGCGCTCCCGCCGGGGTCAGCCCGCCGGGACCTCGTCGACGAAGGACGTGCCCGCGCCGCGGTACGCGGCGACCTTCGCCGCCACCTGCGCCGGGGTGAGGACCTGGTCCTTGATGTGGAGGACGTAGTCGACCTGCTGGTCGTAGGCGCGCGGCGTGGTCGAGGTCTGACCGTTGAGGTCGATCAGCCACTGGTTGAAGTTGATCGACATCGGCCGCTCGGGGAGGTACGCGGCGTCATGGGTGCCGAAGTGCCGGCCGTCGACGTAGTACGTGATCGCGTTGTTGTCGATGGTCACGACGAGGTCGTGCCAGCCGGCGAAGCTGGTGCGGCTCTCGCTGTGCTGGTTGACGGCCTGCCAGGGGTCGGGGTTGTAGGTCTCCCACGAGGTCGTGTAGAGGATGTTCGCCGGCTCGCCCCAACCACCGTTGGGCAGGTACTCGAAGTCGTACTCGGCGTAGTCGTCGGCCATCGGGGCCTTGAGGTCGTTGATGGTGAAGAAGGTCTGCACGATGTGGTCGCCGTCGGGTCCGGACCTGGGAGCGTCGGAGAACTTGACCCGGGCCGCGTAGGTGCCGTTCCTGAACTTCATGGCCTGGGTGAGGACTTCGGTGTGCCGGGTGGTCCCGCCGGTGCCGGCGGTGGACGTCTCCAGGTTCATCACCGTGTTGCCTGACTGGTTGACGAAGGTGACCTTGGACGGGTCCCAGGTGGCGCCGGGGACGCCGGGCCCGCCGGAGTTGGAGCGGACGCTCCAGCCGTGCGCCGAGATGGCCGGGTCTGTGTGTCCGGTGTAGGAGAAGTCGTCGAAGAGCGCCTGGCCGCCGCCGGGCGGGTCGGTCGGATCCGTCGGGTCGGTCGGGTCGGTGGGGTCGTTGCCCTCAGGGGCCGTGCCCCACACGGTGGTTCCGGCGAGCTGGGCGGTGACCTTGGTCCAGTCGGCGTACGAGGTCTGGGTGGCGCCGAAGGAGTAGTCGTCGCTCTGTCGGAGCGTCTGCCAGGTGGACTGGTGGAAGCGCAGCTGCATGTCGCCGGTGTCGGCACCCGGTGCCAGGGTGCCGGCGGCCGGGGTGAAGCCGATCTCCAGGTAGCGGTCGGCCGTGGCGGTGGGGTGAGCGAGGGTGCCGAAGGTGCCGGTGATCCCGGCGCAGCCGCGAACGGCCCAGGAGCAGGCGAAGCGGTAGGAGGCGTTCGCGGAGTCGGCCTTGAAGTAGTAGCGGATCTTCACCTGGCTGAGCTGGATCGTGCCGGAGCCGGTGTTACGCACCTTGAACCACGGCTCGCTCTGGTCCGCGGTGGCGCCGGAGGCGCTGGTGCGGTACTGCACGGCCACCCCGTCGGCGGCCGCGGAGGCGGTCGTGACGGGCAGGGTGGCGAGGGCGGCGCTACCCGCCAACGCCGTCAGGGCGAGAACGACGCGGGTGCGCAGGCCGACGGGGTGGGTCGTGGGGCGTGCGTCGGGGCGAGTACTCATCCGTGTTCCTTTCGGTGACTCCCGCGCGCCGCGGGAGGGCAGGAGGTGGTGCACGGGCGGTTCGCTGTGGTGCGGTTCGGCGGTCCCGGGGGTCGGGGCGCCGGGTGGTGCAGTCCGTGGGGTCGGATCGAACGGCCGTGGAGGCAGGGCGGTGGGTGGGACGGCCGGTGGCGCCGGGTCAGACGACCGCGGACGCCGGGCGGGCGGGTGGGACGGCGTGCGGGACGCCCAGCGCGGCGAGGCGGGCCTGGTGTCCGGTGAGCCGGCTGCGGAAGTCCGGCCAGTCGGGGGCCGGGTCCCACACCCTCTCGGCGAGGGCGCACAGGCGGGGGAAGCTGAGGTATTCGATGTGCGCGGGGGTCGTGACGAACTCGGTCCACAGCTGGCCCTGCGCGCCCAGGATCCGCCCGCCGAGCGCGGGCTCCCCGGACGGCGGAGCAAGGTCCAGGGCGTGCACGGTCGCGAGGTCGACGATCTGGCCGGGCTGGGCGGGGGGTTCCCCGGGGCCGGGGCCGCGGGCATAGTCGAAGTAGGTGGCGCGATGGTCCGCGTACACCACGTCGTGGCCGCCGCGGGCGGCCGCCCAGGCATGGGCGGGGTCGCGCCAGCTCATGACCGTGCACTCCGGGGGGAGGGCGGTGCCGGTCTCCGCCCAGACGACGGGCGTCCGGCCCGCCCGGACCAGGTGGTCGGCGATCCGTGCCAGGAACCAGCCGTGCAGCTCGCCCGGACCTGACAGGCCCTCACGGGCCACCCGGGCGGCGGCGTCCCGGCTCGCCTCCCACTCGTCGGCCGGGCACTCGTCGCCTCCGATATGGACGTACGGCGAGGGGAAGACGTCCATCACTTCGTCGAGGACGGTGCGGAAGAAGTCGATGACGTGGTCGCCGACGCCGAGCACGTTCGGACACACACCCCACTCGGTCCACACGCCCAGCCGCCGACCGGGGTGATTCCCGAGCTGGGGGTAGGCGGCGAGCGCGGCACGGACGTGGCCGGGCAGGCCGATCTCGGGCAGGACCGTGACGCCACGCTCGGCCGCGTACCCTACGAGGCCCGCCAGTTCGGCGCGGGTGTACGAGCCGCCGTGCGGGCGGCCGTCGAAGCGGCCGCTGCCCGCCGGACCGACCATCGACTCCGCGCGGTGGCCGCCGACCTCGGTGAGCCGGGGGTACGCCGCCACCGGCATGCGCCAGCCCTGGTCGTCGGTGAGGTGGAGCTGCAGGACGTTGAGTTTGTGCAGGGCCAGCAGGTCGACGTAACGGCACAGGTAGGACACAGGCTGGAAGTGGCGGGCCACATCGAGCAGGGCGCCGCGCCAGGGGTGGACCGGCACGTCCGTGATCTCCACGCCGGGAAGGTCCACGGAGCCGTCGCCGCCCTTCGCGGACAGGGCGTCGACGGGCAGGAGCTGGCGTACGGTCTGGACGCCGCGCAGGAGGCCGGCCGGGCGGGCGGCGCGCAGCAGGACGCCGTGCGGGCCGACGGTCAGTCCGTATCCCTCCTCGCCCAGGCCGGTGAGTGTCGCGTCGAGGGCCAGGACGAACGTCCCGTCGTCGGCGTGGTCCAGGCGCTGCCCGGTGGCCGGCGTGAGGTAGGCGCGCAGCAGTCGGGCGGCCGCCTCGGCGCCGGGGGTGACGCGCAGCCGGGTGGCGTCGTCGATGCGGAAGCGGCCGGGGCGTGGGGACAGCTTGCGGGGGCGGGGTACCAGGGAGAGTTCGGGGCGTGGCAGGTCCACGGGGTGTGTCTCCGGGGTTCGGCGGGGTTCGGCGGGCGACGGGAGCGGTGGCGGTGGCGGCAGCGGTCGGTGGGTTCGTGAGGGAGTGGCGGCGGACGCCGTCGGTCAGGGGTGAGGAACGGGCGGGCGGCACGCAGGCGTGTCACCCCTTGACCCCTCCGGAGGCGAGGCCCGAGGTGACGTGGCGCTGGAGTGCGAGGAAGACGATCAGCGCGGGCAGGGCGAAGAGGGTGGCGGCGGCCATCGTGGCCCCCCAGTCGGTGCCGAAGGTCGACTGGAAGGAGGACAGCCAGACGGGCAGGGTGCGGCTGTCCTGCTGCTTGATGATCAGGAAGTTGGCGTAGGTGAACTCGTTCCACGCGGTGATGAACCCGAACAGCGAGGTGGCCATCAGACCGGGCGCCAGCAGCGGGAACGCCACCCTGCGGAACGCGCCGACCCGGGAGCAGCCGTCGACCTGCGCGGCCTCCTCCAGTTCGGGCGGGATGCCGGCGATGAACCCGCGCAGCACCACCACGGTGAACGGCAGCGTGATCATGAAGTAGATCAGGGTGAGGGTCGGCAGCTGGTCGAGCATGCCGGTGTCGCGGGAGATGATGTACACCGGGATGATCAGAGACTCCCACGGAGCCATTTGCGCGATGAACACCGCCAGCATGAACTGCCGTCGGCCGCGCCACCGCAGCCGCGCCACCGCGTAGGCGGCACCGAGGGCGACGAACAGGGCGAGCAGGACCGCGCTGAGGGTGACCAGGATGCTGTTGCGCCAGAACAGCCCGAAGCCGTCGGCCTGCACGGCGCGCCGGAAGTGGTCGAGTGTCCACTCCTGCGGGATCAGGCGGGGGTCGTACGACTGGATGTCGCGGGAGGGCTTCAGTGCCGTCGACATCATCCAGTACACGGGGAACAGGCAGACCAGCACGGTCAGGGCGGCGGCGGCCCGCAGCGGAAGCCGGCGCAGGGCGCGGTGCGCGGCGTTCCGGCGTGCGGACGGGTGCGTCGTGGTCACAGGTGCTCCCCCTCCTGTCGGAACAACTGGCGGAAGTACAGGACGAGGACGGCTCCCATCAGCAGGACGGTGATCATGGAGGCGGCCGAACCGAGGTCGTAGCGCTGGCCGGCGAGGGCGGTCTGCACGGCGTAGACGGGCAGGATGGTGGTGGCGTCGCCGGGCCCGCCGCGCGTCATGACCCAGATCTGGACGAAGGCCTTGAAGGTCCAGATGACTTCGAGGGACAGCACGAGCATGAAGATCGGGCGCAGGAGCGGGAAGGTCACGGAGCGGAAGATGCGCATGGCGCCGGCGCCGTCCATGCGTGCCGACTCGTACAGTTCGCCGGGCACCGTGGTGAGAGCCGAGTAGAGCGTGATGGCCGCGAACGGCACGGACTGCCAGACGATGAGCACTACGACGATGCTGAACGCGGCGCCGCCGTGGGCGAACCAGGGATAGCCCTCGAAGGAGTGCAGCCCGAGGCCGGTCAGCGCCTCGTTGACGATGCCGAACTCGGAGTGGAAGAGCCACTGGAAGACGGTGGTGGCGGCCACCACGGGCACCGCCCAGACCAGCACCAGGGAGCTGAGGACCGCGGTCCGGCCGAGCGTGCCCAGACGTTCGATCATGAGGGCGACCAGTGTCGAGATGATCATGATCGCGACGACGCTGACCGCCATGAACACGAAGGTGCGGCGTACGGCCTCCCAGAACCCGGGGTCGGCGAGCAGCGTGCGGTAGTTGCGCAGTCCGACGAACTCTGCGTCGCCGAGGATGAGTTGGCGCAGCCGGAAGTCCTGGAAGGAGATGACGACGGCCCGGCCGAGCGGATAGAGCAGCAGGTACAGCATGCCGAGGACCGCGGGTGTGATCAGCAGGTAGGGCCAGGGGGAGCTCCGGTCGCTCCGGTGCGTGGGGGCGGGCGCGGAGGGGCGCCGGGCCGGGCGGCGGGTGGCGGAGCGGGGTGCGGTCCGCTCACGGGCGGTCGACACGGCGTCTCCTTGTCTCGGGGAACGTGGGCTCAGGAGCCGCTGTTGAGGGTCTCGGTGATGGTCCGGGACGCCTTGGTGGCCTCGGCGCGCGCATCGCGTCCGGTGAGAGCGGCCGTCATGTAGTCCTTGATGGGGTTCTTGGCCTCGACGGCCGCCCACTGGGGTGTGTTGGGGGTGGCGTGGCCGTGGGCGGCGCCGACGGCCATCGCCGCCGCGCCGGGGTCGGAGGCGACGGCGCCCGCCAGGGTGGTCTTGTTGGGTACGTAGCTCATGGCGAGGGCGAGCTTCTTCTGCCAGGCGTCACCGGTGAGCTCCTTGACGAAGGTGAATGCCTCGTCCTGATGGGCGGCGACGGCCGGGACGACGAGGTCGGAGCCGCCGGTGAAGACGGCGCCCGGGGTGGCGGCGGTCTTGCCGGGGATCGGGAAGAAGCCCAGCTTGCCCTTCAGTTCGGGGTTGTTCTGTACGACGACGTTGGCGCCGCCGGGCGTGGCGATGATCTGCGCGATCCGGCCCTTGGCCATCACCTCGGCCTGCGGCGGCTGCGCCTCGTCGGAGTCCTTGGGGCCCTTCCCGAGGGCCTGGAGCCTCTGGTAGAACTCCATGGCGCGCAGCGCCGCGGGGCTGTCCAGGCCGCCCTTCCACTCACCGCCGGACTCGACGGCGAGGTCGCCACCCTCGTCCCAGATGAACCCGGACAGGGCGTACCAGTTCTGGCCCGGCAGGTAGATGCCCTGGGTGTCGCCCTTGTTGAGCTTCTCGGTAGCGGCGATCCACTGCTCACGCGTCTTGATGGTGCCGGCGTCGATGCCCGCCTTCTCGAAGAGGTCGGTGCGATGGATGACGACGCGGTTGGCGGCGTAGTACGGGATGCCGTACTGCTTCCCCTCGTACGCGCCGGGCTCCGCCAGGCCCTTCAGCCAGGTGCCACCCCCGAGTTCGGCGACCTTGCCGGTGAAGTCGGTCAGTCCGCCGCTCTGGGCGTACTGGGCGACCTGGGTGTTGCCCACCTCGATCACGTCCGGGGCGTCGTTGCTGGCCAGCGCGGCGGTGACCTTCTCGCCGATGCCGTCCCACTCCTGGATCTGGATCCGCACGTCGATGTCTGGATGGTCCTTCTCGAAGCCCGCCTCGAACTCCTTCTGGAAGGCCTCCGAGACGCTGTCGCGCATCAGCCAGACGTCGAGGGAGGTGCGGCCGCCGGTGGCGTCGCCGGACCCGCTTCCGGACGGGGAACAGGCGACGAGCCCGGTGCACAACAGCGTCGCGCCGAACAGGGCAAGGGAGCGGTGGTTCACGGTTCACCTCTGGAGAGCCTGGAGTCGGGAGGGGCACGCGACACCGACTTGACCAGTAGGCCGCTTTGGCTTTACCAGTCGGTGCGGGGATGAAGGTGGCATGGACCAATGATGGCGTCAACCCTTCCCGCACTAAAGGAAATTCGGCCGATGCGGCGGGTCCACGTGACTGGATCATGCGGAGTCGGACTGCCTGGAATGGGTTTACCAGCAGACCAGTTAAGATGACCAGTGAACCTCCCGACGACGAACGAGGGCTCCCTATGGAGATCGACGCCGCCGCCTCCGGTGCGATGCTCAAGCGTGAGCGGGTCCGCGACGCGATCCTCGAACTGATCGAGGCGCGGCGCCCCGGCGACGCGATTCCGTCCGAGCGTGTCCTGTGTGGGGAACTGGGGGTCTCACGGCCCACATTGCGCGCGGCGGTCGACGAACTCGTGGTGGCCGGACTGCTGGTCCGCGAGCACGGACGTGGCATGTTCGTGGCCGCGGAGAAGATCACCCAGGAGCTGATCTCCGACCGGAACGCCTTCAGCCTTCCCCAGGCCGGCGGCGTGTGGACCAGCCGGCTGCTGGAGTTCCGCACGCTGCCCGCCGGCGCCCGGGTCGGCCGCAAGCTGCGGATCTCGCCCGCTGCGGAGATCCGGTACGTGGCGCGGCTCCGGCTGGTCGACGGCTCGCCCATGGCCATCGAGCACCTGCATGTCAGGGCGGATCTGGTGCCCGACCTGACCAGTGAGGAACTGGAGCAGGGCGACCTGTACGAGCACCTGCGCGACCAGCACGGCGTTCAGGTCAGCGAGGCGGTGCAGTCGATCGAGCCGACGGTGGTCACCCGCGCCGAGGCCGACCTGCTGGACGTGCCGGAGCTGTCCCCGGCGCTGCTCTTCGAACGCCTCACCACGGACACCCGTGACCGGCCGGTCGAGTACGTGCACTCGCTCTACCGTGGCGACCGCTACCGCATCGTCTCCCGCCTGGCCCTCGGCCCCCGCATCGAGACTCCCGCGCCGCGCGAGGGCCACCATCCCGGAATCCCACCGGGCGACTTCACCGGCGGCGATCCGGTCACGTTCTCCACCCGGGGCGTGGTCCAGCAGGGGCTGTGACCGCGCCGGCCACCGGTGAGTGGTGCGGGCTGTCGGCGCGAAGCGGGTGGTCGGGGGTGAGCGGATCGTGGGGGCCCGGCCTCGGCGGCCTCGGGCCGGTCTAGCTCTCCTTGGCGCTGGGGGCCGGGCTGGTCGGGGTGGGCCGGGCCGGTTCCACCGGCTCCGGGACTTTTGCCGAGGGGGAGGGCGACGGGATCGGGACCGTGGGCGCCACCGGGAGACTGGGCGGGGTGGCGGGGCTCGGGTGGGGGCCGTCGGCGAGGAGGCGGGGGAGCAGCAGGGCGGCGGCCACGAGGACCGCGGTGAGCGCGAGGAGCGCGGCCGGTCGCACGCCGCGGCGCACAGTGCCTCGTGGCAGTGCCTGAGGGGGGTGAGGGTTTCGCAGATCGCCGTAGGTGACCGAGGAGGCTTTCCCCGCGAGGGCGGCGCGCAGGCGGTCTTCTGTGGATGTCATGCCGGGTTCTCCAGTCGCCGGGCCAGGGCCGCGAGCGCGCGGCTGGCGGTGGATTTCACTGTGCCTCGGGACAGTTGGAGGGTCTCGGCGATCTGGGCTTCGGACAGGTTCGACCAGTAGCGCAGCACCAGCACCTCCCGCTGCCGCGTGGTGAGCCGGCGCAAGGCGCCCAGTACCTCCTCGTGTTCCTCCTTCAGCAGTACATGCTCTTCCGGCGGTGGCGCGGGACGGGGCCGTGGCGGCACATGGGCCCGCATCGTCCTACGGCGCCGTAGCACCGAGCGCGCGGCGTTGACGACGCTGCGCCGGACGTATGCCTCCGGGTCGTCCAGGCCCGTCAGTCGGGCGCCGTGCCGCCGGTAGAGCGCGGCGAACGCGTCCTGCACGACGTCCTCCGCGGTCGGGATGTCGTCCACCAGGAGCACCGCCAGCCGTACGAGTTCGAGCCTGCGGTGGTGGTAGAGGTCGTCGATGTCCGAGGTGGTGCGGCGGTCGGTGAGGGGTGTGACCGCAACGGCGGATGCGTGTGCCCGGCTGCTGGACAGGCGGCGCAGAAGCCCCCGTACGCCCAGGGCAGGGAGTACGGGGGTCCAGGGGTGTGTCGCGGACACTTAGCGCCCGGCGGGTGCGGGAGCCGGGGAGCCGTGCGGAGGCACCGGGGCCGGGACACCGCGGTCAGGCACGGGCACCGGGGCCGGTACGGCCGGGACGGGACGGGGTTCACCCGGTGCGTGGGCACCGGGAGCCGCTGCCACCGGAGCGGGGCGAACAGGAGCGGGGGCCGGCACCGGCGCGCCGTGGGCGGGGACCGGCTGCGCGGAGGAGGGCTTCGAGGGCACCGGCTGGGGCTTCGCCGGCGCGGGGGCGGGCTTGGCGGGCACCGGCTGGGGCTTCGCCGGCGCGGGGGCGGGCTTGGCGGGCACGGGGGACGGCTTTGCGGGCGCGGGTGCCGGCTTCGTTGGGGCCGGAGCGGGGCTGGCCGGAACGGGGGCCGGGCTGGTGGCGTACGACGCCGCCGTGCCGCCTATCGCCAGGGCCGCCGTGACGGTGGAGAGCGCCACCATGACCCGGGTCCGCCCGCGCGACGGGCGGGGTACCGCCCGGTGCTTGCTGTCTGACATCGGTTCCTCGTATTCGTATCCGTGGTGGTGAAGGGGGGAGACCGGGAGCCGGTGCTCCGGCCTGGCCCCTCGCAGTGACAGACGTGCGACCCACGGACAGGTTGCAGGTCCCGGTGGACCAATGTTCACGAGGGGAGCGGGCAGGAGACTCGGAGTGGATCAGCGTGCCTGGACAGGGGGCTTCATGGAATCCGAGCGGAACGAGGCGCCGACGCGGGGCGGGACCGCCTCAGGCGGGGCGGAGAAGGGACTCCTCGACGGTCTTCGCGTGAACGAGCAGCGGCCCGAGAGGCCGATCCTGCTGAACGAGGACGGCAGCCCCGTGGAGACCTGGCGGGACAACCATCCTTACGACCACAAGGTACGCAGAGCCGAGTACGAGCGGCAGAAACGCATCCTGCAGATCGAACTGCTCAAGATGCAGCGCTGGGTGAAGGACACAGGTCAGCGAATCGTCGTGATCTGCGAAGGCCGGGACGCGGCCGGCAAGGGCGGAACGATCCAGCGGTTCACCGAGCGATTGAACCCGCGCGGCGCCCGCGTGATCGCGTTGGAGAAGCCGACCGAACGGGAGGCCGGCCAATGGTACTTCCAGCGCTATGTCACCCACCTGCCCGCCCGTGGAGAGATCGTCTTCTTCGACCGGTCCTGGTACAACCGGGCGGGCGTCGAGCGGGTGATGGACTTCTGCACGGACGACGAGTACCGCCAGTTCCTCGGCCAGGCACCGCTGTTCGAGAAGCTGTTGACGGAGGACGGCATCACGCTGGTCAAGTTCTGGTTCTCCGTCTCCCGGGCCGAGCAGCGCACGCGGTTCGCCATCCGTCAGGTGGACCCGGTACGCCGGTGGAAGCTTTCACCGACCGACCTGGCCTCGCTCGACCGTTGGGACGACTACACCGCGGCCAAGATCGAGATGTTCCGTGCCACGGACACCCCGCACGCGCCGTGGACGGTGGTGAAGAACAACGACAAGCGGCGCGGCCGCCTGGAGGCCATGCGCAGCCTGCTCGACCGCTGCGACTACCCGGCGAAGGACAACACGGCCGTCGGCAAACCCGACCCGCTGATCGTGGGCGCCGCGGACACCCTGCTGGAGGCCGGTGAGCGACCCACCGACCTGACCCCCACCCCACTCGTCGGTCACCACGACGGACCGGGGACCCATCCCGCCGGCGGCGGGCCGGTTTCCACCGACCCGGCGTTCCGATGAGCCAACTGGTCGGCGCGGACGTAAACAGTACGGGAGGGGCTGGTCCCGCCCCGCCCGCGTCGCACGGCGGCGCCGCACATTGATTCGAGGAGAACCTACCGATGAGTGCCGTACAACTGAGTGACCGGCTCGCTGGATACCAGCCCCTCGTCCTCGGCGCGTTCCGTATCGTCCTGGGCCTGCTGTTCACCAGCGAGGGTGTCGCCACGCTCTTCGGTGTGCTGGACCGGGAGGCGAGTCCCGTGGGTGACTGGCCGTTCTGGTACGCCGGAGTGATCGAGCTGGTGTGCGGTGTTCTCGTCCTCCTCGGGGTGGCGACGCGTAGCGCGGCGTTCATCAGCTCGGGAATCATGGCGTTCGCGTACTTCACCGAGCACCAGAAGGACGGGCTCTTCCCGTTGCAGAACGGCGGACTCTCTCCCGCGCTGTTCTGCTGGGGCTTCCTGCTGCTGGTCTTCTTCGGGCCCGGCGCCCTGTCGCTGTCGGCGGCGGCGCGAAAGGGAGCGGACGGTGTGCTTGTGTGAGCCCTGTACGCGCCCCCTGTTGAAGGGCTTGTCTTACCGCGGGGCAGGTGGCCAGTTCACGCCACGAGCTGCTCGGGTCCGGTCTTGCGTGGAAGGCAGGTGGTCGCTGGTGTTGTTGCGTGTGCCGACGTCTGTGTCCGAGGCGAGGGAGTGTCTGGCCGACGGAGCTGTGCTGATCGGCGGGGCGACGCTGCTGTGGGCCACGTGGCAGCGGGACGGCTTCCCCTCGTTGGCGATGTCGTTGCGTGAGGTACCCGAGGCCAACGTGCTGGAGCGGACCACGGTCGGTGGCGCCGTGGTGTTGCAGCGGATGGACGACCGGGTCCCCGATGCGCTGCGTCTTGCCGCGGCTCGCGTGGGCACGGGGGCGGTCCGGCGCAGCGCGACGGTCGGCGGCAACATCGTGGGAAGCACCCTTCGCTGCCTGTTGCCCGCGGCGCTCGTCCTGGACGCGCGGGCGACGGTGCTGGAACCGGAGGGTGTCCGCGAGACGGACCTCGCCGAGGTGGTGGCCAAGCGTCCCGTCCTGCTCAGCCTGCGCTGGCGTGAGCCGGTCACGAGCGCGTTCTTCAAGGTGGCCGGTGAGGCGGGAGCCGAACCACCCCTGGTGATCGCCTCGGCGGTGCACGCCGAGGACGACGGCAGCCGTGCCCTTCGCGCCGCCGTCCGTGACGGCTATGACGTGCTCGCCGGCACTGTCACGTGCACGGACGACGCCGATGAGACGGTGGACGCGCTGCGGGCAACGGCCCTCGGCGACCTCCCGCCCGCCGCATGGGACATCGTCCACTCGCACGTCGCCGCTTCGTTGCCCTGATCGTGGTGGGGCGGTGCCGGGCCGTTCGGCGAGGGCATCGCGGTGCGGGGGCGGCGGTCAGCTCAAGGTGCCGGTGCGGGCCTGCTGCCACAGGTCCACGCTGCCGGAGATGAGGGCGTGTTCGTCGATCTCGGTGAGTTCCTCGTCGGTGAAGGAGAGGTTGTCCAGCGCGGCGACGTTCTGTTCCAGCTGCTCGACCCGGGAGGCGCCGATGACGAGGGAGGTGACTCGTTCGTCGCGCAGCGCCCAGGCCAGGGCCATCTGGGCCAGGCTCTGGCCGCGACGGGCGGCGATGTCGTTCAGGGCGCGCAGACGCCGGAGGGTGTCGTCGGTGAGCCAGCCCGAGTCGAAGGACTTGTCCTGGCTGGCCCGGGAGTCGTCGGGAATGCCGTCGAGATAGCGCCCGGTGAGCAGGCCCTGGGCAAGGGCGGTGAAGCCGATGACGCCGAAACCTTCCTCGGCCGCGACGTCGAGCAGGCCGTCGGTCTCGATCCACCGGTTGAGCATGTTGTAGGAGGGCTGGTGGATGAGGAGCGGGGTGCCCAGCTCGCGCAGGATCGCGGCGGCCTGCCGGGTGCGCTCGGCGTCGTAGGAGGAGATGCCGACGTAGAGGGCTTTGCCCTGCCGGACCGCGGTGTCGAGCGCGGTCATCGTCTCCTCCAGCGGCGTGGTGGCGTCCAGCCGGTGGGAGTAGAAGATGTCGACGTACTCCAGTCCCATCCGCGTCAGCGACTGGTCGAGCGAGGCGAGGACGTACTTGCGTGAGCCGCCGCCTTGGCCGTAGGGGCCGGGCCACATGTCCCAGCCGGCCTTGGTGGAGACGATCAGCTCGTCACGGTAGGGCCGCAGATCCTGCCGCATGAGCTTGCCGAAGTTCAGTTCGGCGGCACCGTAGGGCGGGCCGTAGTTGTTGGCGAGGTCGTGGTGGGTGATGCCGAGGTCGAAGGCGCGCAGCGCGATCTGACGCTGGGTCTCGAACGGCTTGTCGTCACCGAAGTTGTGCCAGTAGCCAAGTGACAGGGCCGGGAGGTCGAGGCCCGAGCGGCCGGTCCGCCGGTAGCGCATGGCGCCGTCGTAGCGGCTGGGGTCTGCGGCATAGGTGGTCATGAGGAGCGTCTCCAAGGTGAGCCGGCAGGGGCGAACGCCCTGATCAGGGGGCGGTTACCACCTTGCGTCACCTCGATGGCGAAGTCCAACACGTCTCGTCCATCACACTGTGCGCTCCCGTTTCTCAATCGCCGGTCAGCCGACGTCGGCCGTGGGCGGTCCAGGTGTCCGCGTCCGGTCCGCACGTCACCGTGCCCAAGGTCACCTTTCCCGCGTTCTCCGGTCCGAAGGGGGAACCCTGTTCAGCACGGGCGTTGACGCCAGGAACCGACTTCCTCGATGCCGTCAAGCCCGCACCGGCCCGGAGGCTCTGCCGATGAACCACTGCCCGAACCCCGACTTAGACCGTGACCCGGCCCGGCTGGAGCGCGGCCGCCTCCCGGAATCCCTCGAACTCAGCGCCGTGAGCGTGGACACGACCGCCTTGGAGCTCTTCCGGAGGATCGCCGCCGCACTCAAGCCCGCCCACGTCGCGGGGGACGACGGCGTACGGCGAGCCGGTGGCGACCACGCCCGTTCGGTACCGTGCGGGGAGTCGGAGCGGTGAGCGCCGGCCGGTGGGTAGGTCTGGTGTTCCCGGTGCTGTTTCTGCTTGCCGCCGCCGGCGTGGCCGTCGTGCTCGTGCGCGAGGCCCGGAGACAGCCGCGCGAGGACGACAAGCACGGCGACTGAACGCGTGGCGGTTCTGACGTCGCGGTTGCCGGCGCCATGGGCGGCGGCAACGTGATCGACATGCGCGCTACTCCATTCGGATGCAGACTTGAGCCGACGTAGCCGCCCTGAGAAAGCCGCCCACTCTCCCCCCTGGGAGGTGCCGTGGTCTTGATCGCGTTGCTTGTCCCAGCCCTACTACTGTTACTTCTTCTAGCGATGGAGGCCTTCGAGGACCTCGTGTTCCCGCCACCGAAGACTCCGCCGGCGGAGGAGGACCTGGAGGACCTACCGGAAGACCCGGTCTCCACGTGACTCGTCCGAGCCCCCGCGCGAACCTCATGCGGGGGCTCGACTATGTCGAACGTGTGAGCCGATCCGGGGGTGGCCAGGTGCGAGTGCACCGAGCCGCTGCCCGGCCGGACCGATGTGTGAGACTCGGCCCATGACTACCGTGGCTCAACTGCGCAAGGCCGCACTGGCCCTACCGGAGGTCGAGGAGGGCACCCACTTCGGCATGGTCGCCTTCTCGGTGCGGGGCAAGGGATTCGCCTCGGTCACGAAGGACGGCCAGGTCCAGCTCCACCTTCCGGACAGCGGGGCCGAGACCGCCGTTGCCGCACACCCGAGCGGTGAGCGACTGGTCCGCATGGGCACGCCGATCGGGGTCCGCGTGCCGCTGGCCGACATCACTGGCAAGGACCTGAACGCCTTGGTCAGGGCGTCGTGGTTCAGCCGTGCCCCGAAGCGTCTCGCGGCGTCGCTGGCGGACGCCGAGGCGTCGGCCGGCAGCCCCGGCGTCGACCTGCCCGCCGGCATCGGCATGCCGGCCACCCGGGCCCTGCTCGGCGCGGGGCTGGCGACGCTGGAGCAGGTGGCGCAGCGCACGCAGGCGGAGCTGCTGGCGCTGCACGGTGTCGGCCCGAAGGCCGTGCGCATCCTGGCGGGGGCACTGCAGGAGCGGGGGCTCGCCTTCCGGGGGTGACACACCGCACGTCCACCCACGTGAACCCCTGTGGATGACGGGTGCCGACAGCACCCTTGCCGCAACGGGAAAGCACCTGCTTCCATCAAGTTAGGAAAGTTTCCTATCGGTCACGCCAATGGACGGAGTTCAGGTGAAACTGAGGCTCAAGCTGTTATCCCCGGCTGCGGTGGCAGCCGTGATCGGCGGTGCGCTGCTGCTGACCACGGCCGTCGTCCCCGCCGCCCCCGCCCGCGCGATGTCGCATCAGTCGGCTGAACCGGCCGGCCGGTCGACCTCCGGGGATGCCACCGCGCGGACCACCACAGACGCCCGGGCCGCGGCGGACACGCCGGTCTCCCTCAACGGACAGCTGAGGGTCTGCGGCACCAAGCTCTGCAACAGCCGCGGGAACCCGATCCAGCTGCGCGGCATGAGCACCCACGGCACCCAGTGGTACCCGCACTGTCTGACCAGCGGGTCCCTCGACGCCCTGGCCCAGGACTGGAAGGCCGACGTCCTGCGGGTCTCGACCTATGTGCAGGAGGGCGGGTACGAAACGAACCCCACGCACTTCACCAACCTCGCCAACTCCCTGATCCAGCAGGCGACCGATCGCGGCATGTACGTGATCGTCGACTGGCACATGCTCACCCCGGGCGACCCCCACGCCAACCTGAGCAACGCGCGGAAGTTCTTCACCGACATAGCCAACCGCAACAAGGCCAAGAACAACATCCTCTACGAGATCGCCAACGAGCCCAGCGGCGTGAGCTGGTCCCGGATCAAGAGCTACGCGGAACAGATCATCCCGACGATCCGGAACATCGACTCCGACGCCCCCGTACTGGTCGGGACACGTGCCTGGTCCTCGTTCGGTGTCTCCGAGGGCGCGGGCGAGTCCGAGGTGGTGAACAACCCGGTCAGGGCGTCGAACATCATGTACACCTTCCACTTCTACGCCGACTCGCACCGCGACGAGTACCTGGCCACCCTCTCCCGTGCCGCTGACGCGCTCCCGGTCTTCGTCACGGAGTTCGGCACCCAGAACTACGCCGGTGAGGGCAACAACGACTTCGCCATGTCGCAGCGTTACCTCGACCTGATGGCGAACAAGAAGATCAGCTGGACGAACTGGAACTTCTCCGACGATCACCGCACCGGAGCCGTCTTCAAGACCGGTACCTGCGACAACCCCGGCTCCTGGGTCGGCACCGCACCTCTGAAGCCCGCCGGCGTATGGATTCGTGAGCGCATCAGGACTCCCGACACCTTCCCGGTCGGCTGACTCCTGACTCCGCCTCCCGCTCGGGCGTCGCCCTTCCGAGGACAGGGTGACGCCCGAGCACCTGGTGTCGGGCGACGCGGCACACGGCGACGCCTGTGGCACCGAGGGCGCCCCGAGACTCCGGTCAGGCCTCTCCCCCGGCCGCCATGCGAAGCCTGATGGTGCGTGCCTCGGGGCGCAGCACGAACTCGGGCGCCACGTCCGGGCCGCAGGCACGTGAGCCGAGTCCGTGCTGGGCCGCGTCGATGATCAGATGGGTCGTCGCGGAGTCGGGGAGTTCGAAGGGATGCCCCGCGCGGGCGATCTGCTGCGGGGTGTGGCGGCTGAGAGTGAAGCCGGGGCGACGGCCGTGCACGTCGGGGATGGTCGCCACCCGCAGCACCTCGGCGGACGCACTCGTCAGCGTCAGCGACCGTAGCTGGGAGCGGTGCCCGGTCTCCTGGGGACGTGCGTAGTCCACCGAGAGGTCACCGACGGTGGAGGAGAACCGGCCGGTGCGGGCCGCGCGCAGGCTGTCCGGGTAGGACTCCAGGGGGCCCAGACCGAACCACTCGGCGCCGTCCACCGGAGCCGCGCCATCGGGCAGTTCGAAGCCGATTCCGATCCGGGGCCACACCGTCCGCCAGCCGCTCGAAGGCTCGATCTCCACGCGCAGTTCCAGTTCGCCGTCTTCGAGCGACCAGACGGACTCGACCGTCACCGACAGGGCGGAGTTCGCCGCGGAGACCCTGTCGACGGTACGCAGGGCGCCCGCGGCCTGGTCCACCGAGACGCGCCGGGTGATCAGCCGGTCGAGACCGTCGCGACGCCACAGGTCGGCGTCGGACACCTCGGCCGTGCCGGCGTCGCTGTTCTCGACTCCCTCGGAGGGACTCGCGTCGTTGTCGGTCGGCGCGCGGAACAACTGCAGTCGCGGCCCGGTCACGGCACGGCCGGCCAGACGGACCAGCGATCCTCCGGCGAAGTCGGCGATGCCGAGTGTCAGTGTGCCGTCGCCCGGCCGCCAGTCGCTCCGCGGCCGGACCGCGGGCACGACGGAACGTGCTGAGCGGTCCTGTTGGGCGGTCGCGATCACATGCCCTTCCGGTGCCCAGTCACCCGCCTCCGCCAGCACCGCGTCGACCGTGAGCCAGGTCTCGGCGTGCGGGGCCGCCACGATCCGTGGCAGCCGCACCACTGCTGACTCGCCCGCCGTGACGGCGGGCACGTCCAGTTCCCCGGAGTCCACGAGTGTTCCGTCGTGCTCGACGCGCCAGCGGAAGCGCAGGTCGGAGGTGTCGGCCGAGTGCCGCAGGTTGGTGATCGTGAGTTCGTCGGTGTCGAAGCCGAAACGGAGCGGCTGCACGACGGCCTTGAACTCGTGCAGGCTGGGCGTCGGGTCGTCGCTGCTCAACAGCATCCCGTCCATGACGAAGTTGCCGTCGTGCACGACCTCTCCGAAGTCGCCGCCGTAGGCGTAGTACGGCGTGCCGTCGGGTGTCGTGGCGAGGATGCCGTGGTCGCGCCACTCCCAGACGAACCCGCCGTGCAGCCGCGGATGCGTATGCACCAGCGCTTCGTACTGGTCGAGTGCTCCCGGGCCGTTGCCCATCGCGTGGGCGTACTCGCACAGCAGGAACGGCTTGGAGCGCTGCCGTGCGCTCTGTGCGGGGGTGCAGTTGAAGAGCACGGAGTGTGCGCCGTCGGTGCCGATCCCCGCGGTCTCCGGTACCGAGGCGTACATGCGTGAGTAGAGGTCGGTGTACTCGCCGGTGTAGTCACCCTCGTAGTGCACGGGGCGTTCCGCGTCGCGGGCGTGGACCCAGGCCGACATGGCGGCGAGGTTGCTGCCGGTTCCCGCTTCGTTGCCCAGCGACCAGATGACGATGCTGGGATGGTTCTTGTCGCGTTCGACGGTGCGCTGGATGCGGTCGAGGTATGCCGCGCGCCACGCGGGGTCGTCGCTCGGATTGCCGACCCAGTCGACCTTGTCGAAGCCGTGCGTCTCCAGATCGCATTCGAGGACGACCCAGAAACCGAGTTCGTCGGCGAGGTCCAGCAACCGCGGATGCGGGGGGTAGTGACTGGTGCGGATCGCGTTGACGTTGAACCGCTTCATGCGCGCAAGGTCCTCGCGGGCGTGTTCCTCGTCGAAGACCCGGCCGCGCTCGGGATGGGTCTCGTGGCGGTTGACTCCGTGGAACACGACGCGGCGGCCGTTCACCAGGAAGCGATCGCCGCGGATCTCGACCGTACGGAATCCCACCCGCAGGGCGATCCTCTCCGCGGCCGTCGACACGGTGACGTCGTACAGACGCGGCCGCTCGGCCGACCAGGGCTCCACCTCGGCGACGTCCACAGGGACGACGTCGTCCGCCGTCGCCCAGACCCGCTCGATGCCGAGTTCGGGGATGCGCAGGGTGACGGGGAACGCCGTCGCGTCCGCGGTGACCTCGGGGACGACGCGTCCGCGGCCGTCGTCGAAACCGGTCCGCAGCCAGACGTCCTCGATGCCTCCGGCCGGCCGGGCGAGCAGGGTGACGTCGCGGAAGATGCCCGGCAGCCACCACTGGTCCTGGTCCTCGACGTAACTCGCCGCCGACCACTGGTGCACCCGCACGGCGACGACGTTGTCGCCCGTGCGGACCGCGGACGTGACGTCGAACTCGTGAGCCAGCCGGCTGCCACTGGCACTGCCGATCTCGATCCCGTTGACCCACACCTTGAAGAGGGACTCGACACCGTCGAACCGCAGCACGATGCGCTCGCAGTCCGACCAGTCGGCGGGGATGTCGAAGTGACGGCGGTAGTCGCCGGTGGGGTTCTCGTCCGGGACGTGGGGCGGGTCGATCGGGAACGGGAACTGGATGTTCGTGTAGATCGGCCGGCCGTAGGCCCCGTCGCCCTGGAGCACCCAGTGCGAGGGCACCGCGATGCTGTCCCAGCCGAGGTCGTCGAAGTCCTCGGTCGCGAAGTCCTCCGCCACGGAGGCCACGGGCGAGTGACGAAAGCGCCAAGGCCCGTTAAGGGAACGTGAGGGTGCGTCGGAGTGCAGCCACGAGCGGGCCGGGCGCAGCGCGCCACGCGCGGGGGTGGTGTCCGAAACGTACGCGGAAAGCTCGGATGACAAGGAGTCACAACTTTCGTGGTGGCGAGGGGGAAGGTCGTTCTGCCGTGGGGAGTGGCTACCGCAGCACGACGGTTCGGATCTCCCATGGACCGAGGACGAGGTCGAGCCCGTCCCGCATGGACGTCCAAGACAGCGGCCGACCAAGCAGGTCGACCGTGGTGGCCTCGGTGAACGCGCCGGTCACGCGGACGGTCGACGTGGTGTCGCTCATCGCGGCCATCCGGACCTCGGTGCCGGCCCCGCGCTCGTCGTCGGTGACACGGCGGATGCTGGAGACGAAGACGTCGCTGCCGTCCACCCGCACGCCACTCGCCTCGGGGGGCAACTGGCCCGCGGTGGGTGCGGTCCCCCGCGTGACCAGCACGTCGTTGCGGAACTCCTCGGCGAGGGCGACCACGTTGCCCCCCTGCCAGCCGCTTGCCGCCGGCACGACGGCGAAGCGGTTCTCGATCCGCATGCCGAGATCCTGCGCGCCCGGTGCGGGGATCTCGCTCGCCGCGGGCTCGTCGCGGAGAGGGTGGATGTTGACGCTGATCGATCCGATCGCGCGCAGAATTGTGATGGCGAGTGCGGAGCCCTCGTCGACGAGTTCGTACTCACTGGAGTGGTCGAGCAGGACGTTGGCGGCTCCGGCCGACACGAACGCACTCGCGGGGAAGGTGGGGAGCGGGTACTCGCCCCAGCCGCCCTCGGCGGTGAGCCCACGCTCGGTGACGGCGAACTGCCCGGCGGAGGCGGACGTGTCGACGGGCTCGGGCAGCGGCACATGGAAGCGCAGCCGGTGGTCGGCGCACTGGTTCAGGAAGGACGTGGTGATCCGGACGAACGGCTCACCCGCGCGTACCTCCACCAGCATCTCCACCGGCGTCGGCACGGTCCGGTCGCTGCGCAGGTCACGGTCGGAGGAGAGCGCCACGGGCCAGTCGTAGACCCGGGTGACACGCAGCCGGGAACGCAGCGGGCCGCTCTCCAGGAGTTCGACGGTGACATGCGCCGGCTCCGACACGAGCACGTCCCGTGCCGGGGGCGCGTAGTTGTAGCTGTCGCCGCGGTCACCGCCGTCCACGAGCCGGCCGACTCCACTCAGGGCGGCGCCGTCGACCCCGGTCACGTCCAGGGTCCCGTCGGCGGCGACCGCGACCTCGACCAGGCCGTTCGACAGCGTGCCGGCCGTCCCCGCGGCGGGCATGAGACGCACGGCCGGGGCGGCGGGCCGGTCGGTCGCCTCGACCCGGAAACTCGTCAGCCCGCAGGCGGGGACCTGCACGGGCACCAGGGCGGTGGCGCGGGCCTCCGCCAGCGTCCGTACCTGCCATTCACCCGGGTGCGCGGCGGCCGCGGCGGCGACCTCGCGGCGCAGGATCAGCAGATCGAAGGGTCCACTTGACGGCACCTCGGCGAGGTGGAAGACCAGCGCGCCCGCGGTCAGTTCGTAGCGGTCGATCAGCAGGCCGAAGAGCTCACGGCGGTGGATGCGACGCAGCACCCGCTCCAGTTGCGACGCGTCCATCCGCTCGTCGCTGAGCACGGTCGGGGCCTGGGAGATCAACTGCACGGGTTGCTCGGAGCCGTCGGAGGCGGTCGCGACCAGCGTGGTCCCCTCCGGCGGGGCGACGACATCCACCTCGACCAGCGCGGTGCGCGCCGAGGGCAGCGGGTTGGCCACCAGGTGGCTGTCGCTCGGTACGAGGGCGGCGGGCTCGGCGAGCGCCGCGTCCCGTACGGCTCGTGCCGCCTGCGCGGCTTCGGCGAGCCGCGCCTCGACCTGGTCGCAGGTCTCGTCGGTGCCCGAGCCGACCACCGAGTCGTGTGCCGTCGATTCGATGATCTTGTGCCATGCCAGCGAGAGGAACGGCGAGTCGTCGCGCCGGGACCACAGGGCGTTGACCCGCTCGGCGTGGTCGACGGTGCGCTCGGCGACGGCCATCCGCTGCTTGAGCCCGAGCCGCACGGACAGCACGCCCGGGAGGATGTTGCCGCGCACATGGCTGCGCAGTTCACCGGTGACGACGGCGGTCACCTCGTCCCGCACGTGCCCCCGGATGTACTCGTCGAGCGTCGCGATGCTGATGGCGCGCTCCTCGCCGGACGCCTGCCGCAGCCAGGCCGCCAGGCGTGGGTCGGGCGCGTTGTGGTCGGTGCCGGCCATGGCCAGCACCGGATCGCCACCCCAGCGCTCGGCCGTCATCTCGGCGTACTCGCCGAGCGCGCGGCCGATCTGGTCCGGGACCAGCAGGACGTCGAGGCCGTTGTCGTAGCCGTCGAAGAGGAACTCCGTACGCACCTCGGAGCCGTCGGGGGCGCGCCAGCGGAAGGCATGGCCGTCGACGGAGCCGGGCACACCGCGCCACAGCGCGGCGTGCTCGATCCCGGCGCGCGCAAGGATCTGCGGCATCTGCGCGACATGGCCGAACATGTCGGGCAGATAGCCGATGGGCATCGCACCGCCGAGGGCCTCCGCGGCCGCCCAGCCCATCTGGAGGTTACGCACGATGGTCTCACCGGAGCAGAGGAACTCGTCGAGCAGGATCAGCCACGGTCCGACGGCGAGTCTGCCCTCGCGGACCAGGGCCACGACGCGATCCCGGTTCTCCGGTCGCATCTCCAGATAGTCCTCGACCGCGGCCATCTGACCGTCGACGGTGAACCGGAAGTCCGGGTTCGCCTCGGCCGTCTCCAGCACGGTGTCGAGGGCGGCGACGAGCCGGTGCCGGAACACCTGGAAGGGCTCGTACCACTCACGGTCCCAGTGGAAATGGGGCACGAAGACGGCGGAGTTCTGCATGGCGATGGCGACCTTCTGTGCTTGCGGGGGGGGGGAGGGTGAACGCGGAGCGCTGACGTGACTACTTGAGGGATCCGGCGGCCAGCCCGGTGCGCCAGAACCGCTGGAGGAGGATGAACACGATGATCACGGGCACGATCGACACCAGCGAGCCCGTGATCACCGACTGCTGCAGCAGCGGGGCGCGGGCGGTCTGGCCGTTCCACTGGTAGAGGCCGAGCGTGATCGGGAAGAGTGATTCCTTCTGGAGCATCACCATCGGCAGGAAGAAGTTGTTCCAGATGGCGACGAACTGGAACAGGAAGATGGTCACCAGTGCCGGCGTCATCAGCTTGAACGCCACCGAGAAGAACGTACGGAACTCTCCCGCGCCGTCGAGGCGCGCCGACTCGATGAGTTCCTGAGGGACGGCGGCGTTGGCGAAGATACGCGCGAGGTAGACACCGAACGGGCTGACGATGCTGGGCAGGAACACCGCGAGGTAGGTGTTGACGAGTCCGGTCGCCGAGAACAGCAGGAACAGCGGGAGCGCGAGCGCGGTGGTGGGCACCAGCACACCGCCGAGGATGACCGAGAACAGGAACTCACGGCCCCGGAACTGGAACTTGGCGAGTGCGTAGCCGCACAGCGCGGAGATCAGGGTGCCGACGGCTGCGCCCAGCACCGCGTAGATGACGGTGTTCACGGCCCACCGCCCGAAGATGCCGTCGCTGCGGGTGAACAGGACCCGCAGATTCTCGAACAGGTTGAAGTCCGAGAACGCCAGCCCGTTGGTGGAGGCGAGGTCACCCTGTGGCTTCGTCGCCGCGACGATCAGGAAGTAGACCGGCAGCAGGAAGTAGATGGCCAGCAGGAACATCAGAGCCATGACGGCCGTGCGGCTGACGCGGCTCTCGCGGATCGCGGGTTGGTTGCTCACAGGCCCGCCTTCTTCGAAGTCAGTCGCATGAAACCGAAGCTCAGGACGAAGGTGATGACGGCGATGACCACCGAGATCGCCGCGGCCTGCTGATAGTTGTTCCCGGACGCCACCGCGTAGGCGAGCATGTTCGGTGTGAACGTGCTGGAGATGTTCGAGGAGATCTGGCGCAGCACGGCCGGCTCGGCGTAGAGCTGCAGGGTGCCGATGATCGAGAACACGGTGGTCAGGACGATCGACGGGGCGATGATCGGAACCTTGACCCGCCAGGCGATCGTCCAGTTGCTCGCGCCGTCGATCTTGGCGGCCTCGTAGAGCTCCTGCGGTATCGACTGCAGCGCCGCGTACATGATCAGCATGTTGTAGCCGGTCCACAGCCACGTGGACACGTTCGCCGCCGACCACAACACGGCACCGGGACCGAGGAAATCGGGCTCGAGACCTATGCCCTTCAACAGGTCGACAACGGGGCTGAGCTGCGGCGAGTAGAGATACGACCACATGATCGCGGCGATGACTCCGGGCACGGCGTACGGCATGAACGCCGTGATCCGGAAGAAGGACTTGAGCCGCAGCAGCGGAGTGTCCAGGAGCAGCGCCATGACCAGCGCGACGAACAGCATGACCGGCACCTGCACGACGCCGAACAGTCCGATGCGCCCGATGCTGGCCCAGAACTCGCTGTTCTGGAAGACCTCCGCGTACTGCTCGAAACCCCCGAAGGTCGTGTACGACGTGCCGTACTGGCCGCCGGTGCGCCGCACGACGCGGACGCTCTGCCAGAGCGCGTAACCCACCGGCACCAGGTAGAACAGCACGAACGGGAGGAAGAAGGGGATCAGGAAGGCGACGACGGTGCCCGCCCGGGGGCCGCCGCCGTTGAGACGACGGCGACGGCCCTTGGACGACTCCACCGCGCGGGTCGCGCGGGTTGCGATGTCGGTCATGCTGCGGTCACTTGCCCGCCGTGGCCGGGATCGCCTGGTCCTGCATCGACTTCAGTGCCGCCTCCTGGGCGGCCGCGAGCGCGTCGGTGAGCTTGCCGTCACCGGCCGCCGCCTTCGCCATGGCGTCCTGAAGCGCCAGGTTCACCGTCTTCTGTGTGGGACCCCAGGTGAAGCTGGTGTCGACCTGCTTGGACGACTCGGCGAAGACGTCGAATATCTTCTGGTTGTTGTAGTACGGCACGCCCTTGGACAGCGCCGGAAGCTCCAGCCCCGCGGTGGCCGCCGGGTAGAGGCCGCCCAGCTCGTTCTCCAGGGCGAGCGCCTCGGGGTCGGTGTTCAGCCACGTGTTGAACTTGACCGACTCGTACAGGTGCTTGCTGCCCTTCATGAACGCGACGGTCGATCCGCCCCAGTTGCCGGACGTGCCGTTCGCGCCCCAGGTCGGCATCGGGACGATCGTCCACTTGCCGGCCTGCTTGGGCAGGTTGTCGCGGAACATGCTGTAGCCCCAGGCCGCGCCGATGTAGCTGGCGATCTGGTCCTTCTGGTATGCGGCGTACATCTGGGTGGAGCCGTGGGCGAGGTCGGTGCGGACCGCGTCGTCGGAGATCAGGTCCTGCCAGTAGTTCGCGACCTGCTCGCTCTGCTCCGACTCGACCGTGACGTGCCACTTGTCGTCGGCGTAGGCGTACATGTTGGCGTTGTTCTGCCAGAGCAGCCCGTTGAACCACTCGGCGTTGTTCGGGTCGAAGTACGTGATGGTGAGGTCGGAGTCCGCCTTGTGCAGCTTCTCGGCGGCCGCGGCGTACTCGTCCCAGGTCTTGGGGATCGCGACGTCGTACTTCTCGAAGATGTCGCTGCGCACGTACAGGGCCATCGGGCCGGTGTCCTGCGGGAGGGCGAACACACCGGTGTCGCCGAAGCTGGACTGCGACCACGTCCACGGAACGAACTTGGACTTGGCCGCGGTGGCGTCCGCGCAGGCCGACGCGTCGACGAACGCGTCCTGGGTGCGCAGGTTGGGGAGCTGGTCGTAGCCGACCTGTGCGAGGTCAGGTGCCTTGCCCGCCTTGAGTGCGTTGCCGATGGCGCCGTACTGGTCGTTGGAGATGTTCTTCGTCTCGACCTGGATGTTCGGGTTCTTCGTGTTCCACAGGTCGACAACCTTGTCCATGCCCGGAACGGTGTTCCAGTACTGGAGCGTGACCTTCCCCTTCGCGGGCTCGCAGGAGCCCGCGGAGGCGTTGTCGGACGAGGGGGATGAGGAACACCCGGCGAGTACGGTGATGCCTGCTGCTGCCGCGGCGACGACGGCGAGGCGGGTGTGTGTGACTGTCCTGCTCATATCTTCCGTTCCAGAGAGCGACTAGCGGCGAGTGCTAGGCGGGTCGACGTTGACACCTGAGGCGTGATGCCTTCTGGTTGGAATCAGGTTCCGTGAGCGGTAACGTGAGCGCTCACGGGAGCGGTAACGGCGGGGTGACGGGGGAGTTGTTGCGAAGTGATTGGGAGTGTGCGCTTCGGTGCGGCCGGGTGTCAAGGAATCGACGCACCGGCATCGACAACTAGGCGGAGGTGAGTGATGGCGGCGTCGGGGACGGGCCCTCGCAGGGTGACGATCGACGATGTGGCCCGGTCCGCAGGGGTGTCGCGGCAGACCGTGTCACGGGCGCTCAACGACAAGGACGAGATCGGGGACTCCACCAAGCAGCGCGTCCTCGATGCGGCCCTGGAGCTGGGGTACCGGCCCAGCCGGTTCGCCAGGGGGCTGGTCCGGCAGGACACGATCAGTGTCGGGCTCGTGATCCCCGATCTGCTCAACCCCTTCTTCACGGAGGTCGCCGCCGCCGCGCTGGACGCGGCGCGGGCGCGTGGCTGGCATGTCGTCGTGTACGACACGGGGGACCGCATCGAGGAGGAGCGGGGCACGCTCGAGGTGATCGCCTCGCAGGTGGACGCCGTCGTGGGATACCTGAGCCAGACCGAGGCCGAGATCGACAAGCTGACCCGAGGGCTGCCCGTGGTGCTCATCGACCGCGAGCACGACGCCGAGCGGTTCAGCGCGATCCGGATCGACGGTCAGGAAGGCGTGCACGCGGCGATCAGGTACCTGGTCGAGTCGGGCCACCGGCGCATCGGCATGCTCGATCACGCGGGCCGTTCCGAGCCGAGCATCCGCCACGAGTGGTTCGCGGGCGCCATGGCCGCCTGTGGACTGGACGCCGGGTCGGTGAGCCGCGCGGACCAGAGCGTGGAGGGCGGGGAGCACGCGCTGAAGGAGCTCCTCGCCGCCCATCCCGACGTGACCGCCGTGTTCACGTTCAACGACATCATCGCCATAGGAGCGCTGCGCGCCGCGCGCCGGCTCGGGCGTACGGTGCCCCAGGACCTCGCCGTGATCGGCTTCGACGGCCTCCAGCTCGGAGAACTGGTCGAGCCGCCCCTGTCCACCGTGGCCCTGGACACAAGGCAGCTGGGCGCGCTCGCGGTCGAACAGACGGCCCGCCTGCTGACCAGGAGCGGCCCGCTGAGCGGGGACGAACTGGTGGTGAGGGCGCAGCTGCGGCGGCGTGAGTCGGCGTGACCGGCGTCCTGCCCGGCTGACCGCCCGTCAAGTCGGTGCCGCGGCCCGCCAAGTCCCTCCGGCACGGCACCTGTCGGCCGCAGGTCCGGAGGGCTCGGCACCCGTGCGGACGATCGGCGGGCCGCGGCGACCCTAGGGGAGTGGTGGCGCATAGGGTGATCGCATGTCTGCCTCATTGAGCCCTGCGAGAACCCGTGCCGCACTCCGTGCCTCGGCGCGCATATCGGCGGAGCTGCTGCTGGTCCTCGTGGGGACCGCGGTGGTGCTCTGGCTTCTCGGCCGGATGTGGCCGATCGTCTGGCCCCTTGTGATCGGCTTGCTCCTCACGACGCTGACCTGGCCCGTCGCCCGGTTCCTGCGTCGTCACGGCTGGCCGCCGGCCCTGGCCGCGTCGGTGGTGACCGTGCTGTTCCTCGCGGTCGCCGCCGGTGCCGTGGCGCTCATCGCCGTCCCGGTCGCCTCGCAGTCCGGCGAGCTGACCGACGGAGTGATAGAGGGCATCCAGCGCGTACGGGAGTGGGCCGCGGGCCCGCCGCTGAACATCGGCGACGATCAGATCACCACCGCCCTGGACAGCGCGACCGACCGTCTCCAGAGCAGTGTCGGCAGCATGGTCACCACCCTCGCCACCGGTGTGGGCACCGTTGTCAACGGGGTGGTGACCGCCGTTCTCGCCGTCTTCCTGATGTTCTTCTTCCTCAAGGACGGGCCGCGCTTCCTGCCCTGGCTCGCGCGCCAGCTCCCCGGGCGCCTCGCGGACGACGTCCCGGCCGTCGCCGAGCGCGGCTGGGACACCCTCGGGGCCTTCGTCCGCTCCCAGGCGGCGGTCGGTCTGCTGGACGCCGTCCTCATCGGCATCGGACTCTGGGTCCTGGACGTGCCGCTGGTCCTCCCGCTGGCCGTGCTCACCTTCGTGTGCGCGTTCGTGCCGATCATCGGCGCCCTCTTCGCGGGCTTCGTCGCGGTGCTCATCGCCCTGGTGTCGAACGGGCTGACGGACGCCCTGATGGTGCTGGCCATCATCGTCGTCGTTCAGCAGTTGGAGGGCAACGTCTTCCAGCCCATGATCCAGAGCCGGGGGCTCGGCCTGCACGCGGCGGTCGTCCTGCTCGCGGTGACCCTTGGCGGCAGCCTGGCGGGCATCGTGGGCAGTCTGCTCGCCGTCCCGGCCGCCGCACTGATCGCGGTGGTCTGGAACTACGTACGGGAGCAGCTCTCCGAGCCGCCGTGCGACCCGGTGGGTGTCCCGGGCCCCGGACACGGCACCGACCCGGAACCCGCGGCCGCACCGCTCGCCACGTGACGAGCCTCGCCCCGCTCGGAAGGACAAGGGCCCTGCCGTTGCCGGCAGGGCCCTTGTGCGTGCTGAGGCGTACTGTCCGCGGTTCCCCGGACGACGCCACTGGTTCAGTGGCCCCGGCGCCCGCAGTGACGATTCCGGCTCAGCGCCCGGGACCTGTCGTCACCGCCTTGGCTGTGGTGTGAGCCGGCTGGTCAGCAGGTGGGAGTCCAGCAGCGCGAGGTCGCCTGTGCGGGCGGCCTTCGCGTAAGCCGTGAGCATGCGTTTGGTCAGGACGAGTGCCTCGGGGGAGCGCCGGGAGAGGGGTTTCGTCCAGGCGGTGACGACGTCGTCCAGCTGCTCGACCGGTGCCACCTTGTGGAGCAGCCCGAGCTGGTGGGCGGTGGCGGCGTCGAACGCGTCGCAGGTGAGCATGAGTTCACGGATCCGCGCGGCGCCGGCCTCCCAGATCAGGCGGCCCATGGCACCGCCCCAGGCGGGTGCGAGTCCGACACCGACCTCGGGCATGCGGAACTGGGCGGTCTCCGATCCGGCGCGGAGATCGCAGTGCGCGGCGAGTGCGAGGCCGGCGCCGATGACCTTGCCGTGGAGCCGGGCGATGGTGACGGCGTGGGTGTTCTCCAGGGCCTGACACAGACGGTGGGCCTTGTCCGCGACGCGGCGCAGTGCCCCCGCGGTCGGGTCCGTGGCCAACGCCTCCTGGAATTCCCGGCGGTCGGCCCCCAGGCAGAAGTCCTCGCCGAAGGAGGAGAGCACCAGGACGCGTATGTCCGGCCGTTCATGGAGGCTGTCGAGGACATCGGTGAGTTCGTCCAGGACGGCGGCGCCGAGAGTGTCGTCCTGGAGCGAGGGATTGAGCCGGACGTGGAGGACGGGGCCGGTCTGCGTGACGCCGAGGTGCGCGTGCGCGGACAGGGGTGCGGCGAGGGCGGAGGCGATCGAGGTGTTCATGCGAGGGCGACATCCAAGTTCAGCAGGCGCCTGAACGCCACCCGGGGGGCACGGGCGGGCCGGCGGACCAGGGTGAGCCGGGGCAGGCGGGTGACGGTCCGGCGTAGCAGGGTCTGGGCCTCCAGCCTGGCCAGCGGCGCTCCGAGGCAGTAGTGGACGCCTGCGCTGAAGGCGAGATGGGCGGGCTTGCGGTGGGGGTCGAACAGTTCCGGACGGGCGAAGCGGGCGGGGTCGCGTTGGGCGGCTCCCACCATGAGGTGGGCCATCTCGCCCGCGCGGACCTCGACGCCCTCCAGAAGGCAGTCCGAGGCGGCGATCCGGCTGATCACGTGGGTGGGAGGGTCGTAGCGCAGCGCCTCCTCCACGAACGCCGGCACGAGGTCGGGCTGTTCGGTGAGCAGGCGCCCGTGATCGGGGTGTTCGACGAGGAGGAGCGTCATCGTCGACAGGAGGGTCGAGGTCGTCTCCAGGGCCGCCAGCAGGACGAACAGGGCGAGGAAGTAGACCGCTTCATCGGCCTTGTCCTGGTCCGGTTCCATGGCGTCCCATGTGCGTATCCATCGGGACACGGGGTCCTCGCCGGGATGGGCGCGCCGCTCGCGCACCAGGTCGAGGAAGTAGGCGCGCAGCTCCGCCATGGCCAGGTCGGAGCGGGCCAACTGGCTGGCGGAGGGGAGAAGTTCCTGGGTGAACACCTGGTCGTGGGTCAGTTCGCGAAGCCGGGGCCAGTCCGCGCTCGGCAGCGCGAGCCAGTCGCCGACGGTGGCGACGGGAAGCTCTTCGCACACCAGGGCGGCGAAGTCCGCCTCCCCTTCGTTCAGGCGCTCCCGCACGTTGTCGAGGAGGCGGTCGACGACCTGGTTCACCCGGTGGCCGATGCGCTCGATGGTGTGGCGGTCGAAATTGCCCGCCGACCGGCGCACACGAGTGTGCTCCGGGGGGTTGAGCGCGGGCAGGGTGCGGCTGATCTCCCGGGAGGAGGAGGCGCTCCAGCGGGTGCGCTCTCCCTGCTGTTCCCTCCAGCTCGTGTCCGGTTCGAGCCAGGCGCCGCTGCGCAGCACCTGGTCGCACGTGCCGAAAGTGGTGACGAGGAAACCGCCCCAGGGGGCGGGGCTGACTCCACCCCGCGCTTGGAGCTCTTCGTAGATCGGGAAGGGATCGGCCTGTCCTTCAGCCGTACGGAGGCGGGAGAACAGGGAGACGGTGGCCCGACGGTCGGCCGAGCTAGCCGTGGCAGTCCCCACGATGACGGCTCCTTTCTGAGGATCAGCCGCCATACGTACCCGTGAGGTGTTTGAAGCATCCAATAACACTGTGGCTTCTTATGGTTACCTACATCACTCGCCCCTCACCCATGCCCGGAAGCGGCTGAACAGCCCACCTTTGTGCTGCGTCGCTTCCTGGGCCGAGCGAAGAGGGGCCGTCTGAGGCGCGGCAGTGGACGGCTGTGCCGGCTGGCCGGGCCGCGCGGCCGTGGTCGAGGAGACGGCGGCCGACGGGACGGCGCGGGGCGTGAACCGGATGGGAACGGCCATCAGGGAGCGGCTCCACGGCGCAGGCACCCACGCGAGTTCCTTGAAGGGGACGCGCACCTCGATGTCGGGGAGCCGGTTGAGCAGGGACTCGACCGCCGTGGCCGCAATCATGAACGCCGGGTCCTTGGCCGGGCAGGCGTGGGGGCCGGCGCCGAAGGCCAGGTGGGCCTTGGCGCTCAGCTGCTCGCGGTGCTCGGTCAGCTTCGGGTCGGTGTTGGCCGCCGCGAACGAGATCAGCACCGGGTCGTTGGCCCGCAGCGTCCTGCTGCCGAGCTCGATGTCCTGGGTGGGGTAGTGCGCCGCGTAGTTGGCGATCGGCGCGTAGTTCCACAGCGTCTTCACGACCGCGTCCTCGATCGGCAGACCGGCCGGCCACTCGTCGCTGAGGTACAGGGCGCTGCTGGTGCCGATCGCGGCGGCCAGGGGCGCGGTTCCACCGGAGAGCAGCGTCACGAGCTGGTGCAGCACCTCCTCGTCGGTCAGCCGGGCGGAGTGCACCATCAGGCGGGTGGTGAGGTCCTCGCCCGGCTGGCGGCGCTTGAGGGCGATCAGTTCGGCGAGCGCGCCGCCGAGCACCTCGTCGGCACCCGGGGCGCCCTGGAAGATGCCGGTGATTCCGGTGATGACACGGTCGCCGAGCTCGGGCGGGCAGCCGAACAGGTCGCCGAAGACCAGAAGTGGCAGCGGCTGGGCGTAGGAGGTCATCAGCTCGGCCTCACCGACGGGGTCGGAGCTGAACCGGCTGATCAGGTAGTCGGCAGACTGCTGGACCAGGCGGACGAGGCGGACCTGGTCGACCGTGGCGAGGCTGTCCGTGACCGCCTGCCGCAGCCGGGCGTGTGCCGCGCCGTCACTGAACAGCGCGTTGGGGCGGTAACCCATCATGGGCAGCGCCGGGCTGTCGGCGGGGACACGCCCTTCGTTCAGCGCGTTCCAGCGGCGGGAGTCCCGCACGAACACGGCCGGGTTCTGCAGGATGTAAAGGCTCGCGTCATAACTCGTCACGAGCTCGACCTGGACACCCGGCGCGATGTCGACGGGGGCGCTGTGCCCCATCGAGCGCAGCTTGGCGTACTGGCGCTCGGGGTCGGAGCCGAATTCGGGTCCGTACAGCGGGGTGTTGCCGTGCGCGGGGCAGCCGGCCGGTATGCCGGTCGGGTCGGACTGCTGGTGCATGCCGGGCTCCTAGCCAAGTATGGACATGAGGTGCTTCACGAGGGTGATCAGGGACTGCGCCGCGGAGTCCTGGCTCCGCACGTCGCAGTGGATGATCGGGGTCTCATCGGAGAGGTTGAGTGCCTCGCGTACCTCGTCGAGCGGATAGTCGGGGGTTCCGTCGAAGCGGTTGACGCCGATGGCGTAGCCCAGGCCGAACTGCTCGACCAGGTCCAGGATGGGGAAGCTCTCGTGCAGTCGCTCGGGGTCCACCAGCACCAGTGCGCCCAGTGCGCCCCGGGACAGGCCCTCCCACATCTCCTTGAAGCGTTCCTGTCCCGGCGTACCGAAGAGATAGAGGACGAGGGTGTCGCTGAGGGTCAGACGCCCGAAGTCCATGGCCACGGTCGTGGTGGTCTTGTCCGGGGTGCCCGACAGGTCGTCGAGGCCCTCGCTGGCCTCGGTGATCTCCTCCTCGGTCTGGAGGGGTTCGATCTCGGAGATGCTTCCGATGAAAGTGGTCTTCCCGACCCCGAAGTGGCCCATGACGAGGATCTTCACGGAACGGGAGACGGCTGGATCCAGATACACGGCTTACGCTCCGAATCGTGTCTTCAGGCCGTCGAGTACGGCGGTGAGCAGTTCGCGGTCGACACGTTCGGCTCGTGGCGCCGGATTCCTCACGAGGATCAGGCCGTCCTCCGCCATCTGCGCCAGCAGGATGCGCACGATGCCCAGGGGCAGCCGGGTGTAGCCGGACACCTCGGCCACGGACAGGAAGCCGTCGGCGATCAGGTCCATGACCGTGCGGGCTTCCGGGGACAGGGTGCGAGCGGCGGCCGAGGCCCCTTCCTGGGCGGTGACCAGCGTGGTGTGCTCGTACTCGTGCTCCGCGGGCAGGGATCGTCCCTTCGCGATGACGAACAGAGGCACTAACGCCGACGTCAGCTCCAGCTCGCCGTCCGGTTCGTCATGCATCGCCGGCCCTCCCTCCCTGCGACACCTGCCGCGCCACGAGTGCAGGTATCACGTCGCTGAGACGCGTGGTGAACTCCTCGATGTCACAGTCGTGTTCGGCTGCGGCCGCCAGGAACGCGCCGGCGCCGGCCGCGATCAGGAAGATCCAGCCGTGCCGGAACTCGATGACCGTCTGCCGCCACTCGTCGTCCCGCAGGCCGCCCGCGAACGGTGCCGTGGCACGGCTGTAGGCGTGGATCCCCGTCATGGCCGCGGAGATCGTGTCCGCCAGGTCCCTGCCGATCCCCGTGCTCGCGCCGCGGGGCAGACCGTCCGCGCCGAGGAGCAGGGCGTGACGGGCGCCGGGCACGGAGGCGATCACCTTGTCAAGTTCGGCCAGGACGAATCCCGAACCGCTCGCCTCCTCCTGCCGCGCGGCGCCACCCCCCGCGGCTCTGGCCGCGTCCGCGGCACTCACCCGCGGTGGGGAGGTGAGGTTGTTGCCGAGCCGGGCGACCAGGCGGTTCATGCGGAAGGAGATCTGCTGCATGTCGACATCGGGCTCGGCGGCGGCGGCCAGGTAGGCCCCCTGGCCGGCCCCGATCAGGAACACCCAGCCGTGCGAGAACTCGACGATCGTCTGATTCCACTGCCGGTCCTGCGAGGGTCCGGCGAAGTGGGCGGTCGCCCGGCTGAGCGACTGCATCCCGGCCATGGCCGCGGAGATGGTCCGCACGTCCTTCTGGCTCAGGCCGTCCGTCGACCCGCGTGGAAGTCCGTCCGCGGACAGCACCACGGCGTGCCGCGCCCGGGGTACGTTGTCCACGATGTCCTGGACCATCCACGACATGTCTGTAGTTGTCATGCGTCTTCGGACCCTTCAGGCGTCGGGGCTTCGAGGTCACGGCCCGACAGCGTGCCGCGCTGAAATGCCCCCAACCCGCCGCCGGAAGGGCGCGAAGCCCTCCTGGGCGTCTGCTCACCGCCGGAGGTGTTCCCGTCGGGAACACTGGCGATGGGCGACTTACGCGCTCCACGCTTCGGCAGGCCGTGCATCGTACGCGCGGACTGCTCACGGCTCTCGCCGCGTCGGATGCTGCTCACCTGCGCCTCGGTGGCCGGCGGGGTGGTCTCCTCCATGGTCCACAACTCCTCGGGCAGCAGGACGACGGCCCGGACGCCGCCGTACCGGGAGACTCCGGTGACGTCGACCTTGAAGCCGTACTGACGAGCAATCAGACCTATGACGGGGAAGCCGAACTTCGGCTGGGTGCCCAGTTGGGACAGCCGGGGAACGGCGTCGCCGGCCAGCAGTGCGGTCGCCTTCTGCCGGTCCTCGTCGCTCATGCTGACGCCGGCGTCGTCGATGACGATGCAGAGGTTCTTCTGCACGCGCTGGAACGTCACCTCGATCGGCGCGTCCGCCTGCGAGAAGCTGGCAGCGTTGTCAAGCAGTTCGGCGACGGCCAGGGCGACCGGAGCGACGGCGGACGACTTCAGAGCGATGCCGCTCGGCTGCATGATCTCGACCCGGTGGAAGTTCCGGATCTGGCTCTGGGCGCTGCGGACGACGTCGTAGACGCTGGCGGGCTGGTTGCGCCGGCCGAGCGGCGCACCGCACATGACCGCGATGCCCTGAGCCTTACGGGCCATCTGCGCGTTGGCGTGGGTGACCTCCATCAGGTCGGAGAGGACGGTGTGCCCGCCGTACTTGCGCTGGATCTCGTCCAGCAGCACGGTCTGCTCGACCGCGAGGCTCTGCAGGAAGCGGGCGGCGCCCTTGAGGACCGCCTTGGTGCTCTCCTCCGCGGCCTGCTCGGCCTCCCGGATCACACCGTCCTGCTCGCTCCGGACCTTCGCCAGTTCGTGCTGCACGCGGGTGAGTTCGGCCTCGGTGTAGTTCAGCCGCTGCCCCAGGGAGGTTTCGGACTCCCTCTTCCTCACCCCCAGGGCTTTGTTGCGAAGTACGAGAGCCACGACTGCGGCAATGGCTGTCACCGCTATCGCAACCAGGCACCAAAGAAGCACGTCTTGAGTCATGGAAACCTTTCTCGGCGCATGGCATGCAGGCGTCGACGGACCTCGCAAAGGCCCGCAACCCGTCACACGAGGACCGCGTTGCTGCTGGTGCGAAGAGCACCTCAGGTCCGGCACTCGAACAAAGTGGATCAAGGTCGCAGACGGCGGAATGCTATCACCGTCAACTCGGCGCGCCGTCCTCGTGTATGGCGTCTCCACAGGATCAACAAGGGTGTTCGCAGGGGTGGTTGTGGTGAGGTGCGTGAATGTCGCCTCTGCGACATGACGCCAAGACGACAGGCCGATGACCTCGACGCGACCACTCGGGGGGCGAATCATTCCTCTTCGGCATTCGCCGATCCGCTTGTTCATGTTCCCCTCATCGAGGAGCTTCTTTGCCTGGCTCACCCCTACACGGCCGAAGGGTGCTGGCGCTCGGTGTCGCCCTGGCGCTGCTGCCTTCACTCGGCGCCGTCACCGCCTTTGCCGCTCCGACCGGTGCCCCTGCGGCGGGATCCGTGCTCCCGGCGGGCGTGGCGGCCCACAAGGACGCGGGCGTTCCCCGGACCATCACGTTGATCAACGGCGACAAGGTGACCGTGACGGGCGCCGGCAGGACCGCGGTCACGTCACTGGAGGACTCCCTGGGCCGCCCGGTGGCGGCGTACACCGTCACGCACGACGGCGAGACCTTCGTGTACCCGCAGGAAGTGCTGCCGTACGTCTCGGCGGGGATCCTCGACGAGGACCTCTTCAACATCACGCGGCTGCTCGCCGACGGATACGACGACGCGCACAGCGACCACGTGCCGCTGATCGTCCGCTACGCCGACGCGGCCCACGCGCGCGGCGCCGCGCCGCTGCCCGAAGGCGCCGAGCGCGTCCGGACGCTGACCAGCGTGCAGGGTGCCGCGGTCGCGGAGAAGCACGACGAGGCCGGCAAGTTCTGGGCCTCGCTCACCGAGGACGTGAACAACTCCGCCCTCCTGCGCAGCAGCACGCTCGACGGTGCCGTGACCGCCGGGCGCGCCGCCGCGCCGCTGCTCGCCGGCGGTATCCAGCGCATCTGGCTGGACGGCAAGGTGAAGGCCGATCTGGCCGAATCGGTCGCGCAGATCGGCGCGCCCGAGGCATGGAAGAGCGGAAGCACCGGTCAGGGTGTGAACGTCGCGGTGCTGGACACCGGCGTCGACGCAGACCACCCGGACCTGGAGGGTCAGGTCGCCGCCGCCACCAGCTTCATCCCCGACGACGACTCGGCCGTCGACCACCACGGGCACGGCACCCACGTCGCGTCGACCATCGCCGGCACCGGCGCCGCGTCCGGAGGCAAGGAGAAGGGCGTCGCCCCCGGCGCCCGGCTGCACGTCGGCAAGGTCCTCGACGACAGCGGATCGGGCCAGGCCTCCTGGATCGTGGCCGGCATGGAGTGGGCCGCCCGGGACCAGCACGCCGAGATCGTCAGCATGAGCCTGGGCGGCGAAGCGACGGACGGCACCGACCCCCTGAGCGAAGCGGTCAACACCCTCAGCGCCGAGACCGGCACACTGTTCACGATCGCCGCGGGCAACAGCGGCCCGCGTGGCTCGGTCGGTTCACCCGCCGTCGCGGACGCGGCGCTGGCCGTCGGCGCCGTCGACTCGGCCGACCGGCTCGCGTCGTTCTCCAGCCGCGGTCCCCGCGCCGGCGACGGCGCGCTCAAGCCCGAGATCACGGGCCCCGGCGTCGACGTGCTGGCCGCCCGGTCGCAGCACGCGCCGGGTGAGGGCGCCTACACCACCATGAGCGGTACGTCCATGGCGACCCCGCACGTCGCGGGTGCCGCCGCCCTGGTCGCGGCAGCGCACCCGGACTGGACGGGGCAGCAGATCAAGGACGCTCTGATCAGCACCTCCAAGGCCACGCCCGACCACTCGGCGTTCGACGCGGGCAACGGCCGCGTGGACGCCGCGGCGGCCGCCAGGGCCACGGTGCGCGCCACCGGAGTGGTCGACGCCCTTCAGGAGTGGCCGCCGACGCCGGGCGCACGCGTGGACCGCGAGGTGACGTACACCAACGACGGCGACACCGCGGTCACCTTCGACCTCTCGGTCGAGGCCGCCGACGCCCCCGCCGGCCTGTTCACGCTGTCGGCTCCGAAGGTGACGGTGCCCGCGCACGGCACAGCCACGGTCACCGTCTCCGCGCACCCGGAACGGGCCGAGGAGGGCATGCTCTACGACGCCCGCGTCGAGGCCTCCGAAGGCGGCTCGGTCAAGCTCGGCACGGCCTTCGGCTACGTGACCATGTACGAGCTGCACGACCTCACGATCAAGGCCGAGGACCGCTCAGGAAAGCCCGTCACCGGCGAGTACTACGTCATGCTCCAGCAGGGCAAACGACCCGGGATCACGCTGGGCGGAGCGGTTGCCGGTTCCACCACCCTGACCCTGTACTCCGGGCCCTGGTCGGTCGTCGCGGCGATCCCGGTGGAGGGCGCCCACGGTGCTCACTCGCGCGGCCTCGCCATGGTCGCCGACCCGGAGTTCCGGCTCGACGGGGACGCGACGCTCACGTTCGACGCCTCCAGGACCCGTCAGGTCACCGCCCTCACCCCGAAGGAGTCCGTCACCACCGACATGCGGGTGGACTACGTGCGCACGCTCGACGCCTCGGGCACGCACAGTCTGTCCTTCTACCCCTCGTCCACCTACGACAGCTTCTGGACCCTGCCCACCGGTGCCAAGGTCACCGAGGGCGACTTCACCGTCAGGACCCGCTGGCGCAACGAGCAGCCCCCGCTGAAGCTCGCCTCCGTACGGGAGTCCGTCGACGACATCCTCGTACGTCGCGGCACCACCCCGCTGCGCAAGGGCACGAGCCGTCTCGACGCGGTCTACGCGGGAGCAGGCGCGGCAGCCGACTACAAGGGACTGCGGGTCCGCGGCAAGGCCGCCGTCGTGGTCCGCAACGACGCGGTGCCCGCGAGCGAGCAGGCGGCCGCGGCGGCGGCCGCCGGGGCCGAGTTGCTCATCGTCGCCAACGACGGCGACGGACGGCTGGACCCGCGTACCGAGGTCACCCCGCCGCTGACCGTCGTCACGGTCGGCAAGGACCAGGGTGACCGTCTGATCCGCCTCGCCTCCGCCCGCGGCGGCACCCCGCTGAAGGTCTTCTCCAACCCCACCACCGACTATCTCTACGACCTGGCGAACGTCTGGGACGGAGCGGTGCCGGCGAACACGGTCTACCGGCCCGGGGGCAAGGACCTGGCCCGGATCGACGTCGCGTTCCAGAACTACCGGCAGGCCGACGCGCGCGAGTACCGCTACGACGTCTGGCCCGACGACACCACCGCCCGCTTGGGCACCGAACTCCCGCGCCCGGCGAGGGGAGTTCGCACCGACTGGGTATCCACCGGCTCCGGCGTCCGTTGGGCGCAGGCCGCCACCGTGATCGGAGAGGTCAGGATCCTGGCCCCGCCGCGCGGGTACAAGGGTGGTACCGCCACGAAGGACCAGTGGTTCGCACCCGTCAGCCGACCGCGGCTCAGCGACGCCTTCCCCGGTGCCTTCGCCTTCCGGCAGGACGACTGGGTGGCCGTGGACGTCCCCGCGTGGGGCGACGGCGGCGCCGGCCGTCAGGGATACCCCGTCACTCCGGACGCACAGGCGGAGGCATCGCTGTACCAGGGCGACAAACTTCTCGCCACCATGTCCGGGTCCTTCGTGATCGCCACCGGGCTCAAGCCGGAACGGCAGGCCTACCGGTACGTGCTGGAGACCGCCCGTGGCGACTGGGCCAACCCCTACAGCACCAGGACCAGGACGGAATGGGACTTCACCTCCGTCGCCGGAGCCCAGTACGAGGGTCTGGCCCTGCCGCTGATCCAGCTCGACCACGCGGTCGCCACGGACGGCGACGGCAAGGCGCGGCGCGACGCGAGCCTGACCGTCACCGCGACGCACCCGACGTCGTCCGACCCGGACCAGGTGCTGCCGCCCACGTCGGCGATCGGCAAGGTCGCGGTGGAGCTCTCGTACGACGACGGCAGGACCTGGAGCAAGGCCGACGTGACCCGCTCCGGTGACGGCTGGCGTACCACCCTCGACGCGCCGAGGAAGGCCTCCTACGTCACCGTCCGCGCCACGGCCGCCGACGACCGAGGCAACGCCGTGCAGCAGACCGTCACGAGGGCCTTCGGCCTGAGGTGACCCACCGTCCGTGTCAGACGGGCCCGGGACGCGTTGCCGTCCCGGGCCCGTCACACATGTGCGCGTCGTACGGTGACCGGAAGGCGGTCACGCATCCCTCAGTGGCGGACCACCCCAGGTGCGATGTCCTCGGTGAACCCTTCGTCACCGGGGGCCGCGAACTTGTCGGCCTTGGCGACGGCGGTGCCGCAGAACGCGGCCTCCAGCGTGCCGCCGAGGATGGTGTTCACCGTTCCGTTGTTGGAGGTGTTCGCCATGGACGTCATGCTGCGCTTGCCGTCCGCGGTGGTGAAGGCGTACGTGTAGTAGCCCTGGACGGTGCCCGTGTGGCCGTACACCGTGACGCCGCAGGAGAGCTTGCGGCCACGCAGTCCGAGACCGTACGACTGGGTGCCGTCCGCGTTGACCGGGACCATGCTCATCATCTCCTGCAACTGCGCCTGGGGCAGGAGCTTGCCGGAGACGAGGGAGGAGAAGAAGCGGTTGAGGTCGGCCGAGTTGGAGATGACCGCGCCGGCCGACTGCCCCCATGACACGGTCTGCTCGGTGGAGTCGACCAGCGGCAGCGTGGTGTCGTCCTGGCGCAGGTATCCGCGTGCGTAGGAACCGGAGAGGGTGGTCTTCGGGTGCACGTAGGAGGTGTTCTTCAGCCGCAGCGGCCCGAAGATGCGCTCCTGGTAGTGGGTGGCCATCGGCACGCCGGTGACGTGCTCGACGAGCTGGCCCAGCACCACGAAGTTGGTGTTGGAGTAGCTGTAGGCGGCTCCCGGCTCGTTGTTCACCTGGTGGGCCGTCGACAGGTCGATCAGCTCCTGGTAGGTGAACACCTTGTTCCGCACGGACTCGAAGCCCGGAACGGTGTAGTAGAACATGTCGTTGGTGTAGTCCCACAGCCCACTGCGGTGACTGAGCAGGTGCCGCACGGTGATGCGGTCGTCCGGCAGTGCCTTCGGGAGGTAGCTGTTCGCCGAGGCGTCGAGGTCGACACGCCCCTCGGCGACCAGTTGCATGAGCACCACCGTGGTGAAGGTCTTGCTGACGCTGCCGACCCGGAACCGGCGGTCGGCGTCCATCGCCGTGCGGGCGGCGGTGTCCGCCTGCCCCGACGAGATGCGGTAGCTGGAGTTGCCCGAGTCGATGCGGGTGAGGGCGCCGGGCGCCCCCGCCGACATGGCCTGCTTCTGCACCTTCAGGACCGAGGTGACGGAAGGGCTGGGAAGGGTGGAGGTGGCTGCGCCGGCCGGGGAGGTGGCCAGTGCGGCCAAGGCGGTGGAACCTGCGAGCACGACGCTCACGTACTTGATGCGCATCCGAGTCTTTCTCTACGAGGTCAGGTCGGCGCCGCCCGGGCCGGGGAGGTCACCGACGACCGTCACTGCCGGCTCGGGGGCGACGCTGGACGCATCGTAATACTGTGACAAGGTGTTGCGGGCGGGGGGCCACCACGAGGTGAGGTGATCCACCAGCTGGGTGCTGGCGCGCGGGCGCCGGCCCAACTCGGGCACAGCAAGCGGCCCGGCGCGGTACGGAGGCGTCACACACCGTTCAACACTGTCGAACCACACTGTGAGAGGGGGGGCCTCATGCTGGCGATGCTCGGGTTGGACGCGGAGGCCGAGGCTCTGTACCGGATCCTGCTGATGGATCCCCCTTCGAGCGCGTCCGCGCTGGGTGATCGACTAGGGTGGCCGGAGGAAGCGGTCCGCCGGAGTCTTGACCGGTTGCGCGAGCTGGCCCTGGTACGGCCTTCCTATGAGGAGCCCGGACGGGTCAGAGCAGTCGTTCCCGAAGTCGGCCTGGAGCTGTTGCTGAGGCGTCAGCAGGCGGAGCTGGCGGCGCAGCAACAGCGTGTCGAGGCTTCCCGCGCCGCCGCCGCACAGCTCATGGCGGAGTTCGCGGATACGCGCTCCACGACCACACCGGCAGGTCTCGAACGGCTGGTGGGGATCGACGAGGTCCGTGACCGGCTCGCCTCCTTGGCATGCGGCGCGCGGAGCGACGTCATGACGTTCGTGAAGGGCCGGCAGTCGGTCGGGGCGATCGAGGCGGCGAGACGGCTCGACGAACACCTCGTCGACCGGGGCGTCAGGTGCCGTACGGTCCATCTGCACAGCGCCCGCAACTGCCCACGCACGAGGGAGTACCTGACATGGCTGGCCGGGCAGGGAGTTCAGGTACGTACGGTGGCGACCCTGCCCACGCACATGGTGATGTTCGACCGCACGCGGGCGGTCATCCCGGTGAAGAGCGATGACACAGCGGCCGGGGGAGTGGTCCTGTCCGGGGAGGGCACCCTCGCCATGCTGGGCGCGCTCTTCGAGACGGTCTGGGACGGTGCCCGGCCGTGGGGCGGCGTTTCGCGGCACGACGCGCATGGCCTGACAGACAGCGAGTCCACCGTTGTGAAGCTGCTCGCGGCCGGTGGTACCGACGAGGCGATCGCGAAGCGGCTCGGTGTCTCCCACCGCACAGCCCGCCGCATTGCGACATCGCTCATGGAGCGCCTCGGGGCCCGAAGCCGGTTCGAGGCCGGAGTGCGGGCGGCCAAGCGCGGCTGGGTGTGAGGGCCCTCGCGACAGCGAGCTTCGGGGCGGTGACGCCGGCCCCGGCCCCGAAGGGCCTGGGTCCGGGACCGGCGTCATCTGCCGGAGCCGCCGACGGTGACGAGATCGACGGGTCAGGAAACAAGGGGGATGTCGTCGGACGGCAGACCGAGCCGTGCGCGGCCGACACGACGGGCGAGAGGTTCGAACATGGAGGAGCAGACGTGCGTCCTCATCGTGGCGGCGTCGCGGAAGTAGCGCTGCATGCGCTCGCCGTTGCGCCCGGGCCGGGAGCCCGCCGTACGGAACAGGATGCCCTGCAGCGCCTCCCACGCCATGCGCGCGGCGGTGAGGTGGACGAGCGCGAGCCGATCGTCCACCGCGGCGGTGAAGGGGGCTCGTCCCGACACGTTGTCGGCACAGGCGTCCATCCACTCGTCGGCGGTGGCGCGCATCGCGGCGTCAGCCGTTCGGATCGCGGTCAGCGCCTCGCCCAGGTGGCGCTGGTAGTCATGGAGGTCGGCGCGGGTACGACCGGGGTCCTGGATGAGCCGCCGTTCGGAGATGATCCGGGCGTACTCGTCGGCGGCCGCGTACGCGGTTCCGATCATCAGGGCGGCCATCTCGCCCTGGAAGAAACTGCCCGGGCGCCCGGCGTACATCGCCTGGCCGTGCAGCTTCGAGCCGACGGTGCCGCCCTCGACGGGCAGGTCGATCAGGCTCCCCTCCAGGGTGTGGTGGGTGGGGATGCGGGCCTGGTCGAAGCGGAGGCTGTTGGAGCCGCTGCCGCGCAGCCCGAGGGAGCCGTACCAGTCGTCGAGCAGCGTCCAGGAGGAGCGCGGCGCGACGAACAGCACGAACGGTCCCGGCCGGTCGCCCGGGTTCTGCGGGGCGCGGAGCGTTTGGGCGAGGTAGTGGGTGGAGTACGGCGAACCGGAGGAGTAGGGCCAGGTGCCGTCGATGATGACGTGATCGTCCCCGTCGGGCTGGGCCAGACCGACGGGGGCCACGGTGCTGGCGGCCCGGAAGTCACCGTCGCCGCCGAAGAGTTCGTCCTGGGTTTGCTCCCCGAAGAAGGAGGAGACCTGCAGAACATGGGCGGCGGAGAGCGAGAAGGCCCAGCCGGTGGAAGGACAGCCGCGTGTGATCTCGGTGACGACGCGGTAGAAGGTCGGCACGTCGAACTCGTGGCCGCCGTACCTGCGAGGCTGCAGAGTCCGGTAAAAACCGGCCTTCAGGAAGTCCTCGTGGGTCTCCGTCGGATAGACGGTCAGCCGCTCCGTCTCCGACTGCCGGTCGAGCAGCTCGGACCGCATCGTCACGGCCCTCTCGATCAGTTCGCGGGGGGTGAGATCCGGTTCCGGTACGGCAATCACGAGGGCTCCTGCACATCATTTCAAGGAACGTGTCCAGACCAGTCTGGATCCGTTTCAGGCGTGTGAAAGGCCTTTCCCGCTGGCCTCAACGGGCCCTGGACCAATCGGGCCCGGCTGAGGCACCGTGGCTCGGAGCAGGGTCTATGCGCCGGACACCGGGAGATCGGCGGGTTTCTCCGGGCCGCTGGAACGGCTCCCGGCAGCCGTGTTCAGATGCGACTGCGAGTCGCGCTCGGCCGGCAACGGTCCCGAGACGGTGAAGTAGCGCCGGCCGGCGACGAGCAGCTCCTCCGCGGGGAACTTCGTGATCACCTCGCACCCGTCCGCGGTGACCACCAGTTCCTCCTCTATCCGGGCCGCGCCCCAGCCGTCCTTCGACGGCCAGTACGTCTCCAGCGCGAACACCATGCCCTCCTCGATCACCTCCGGGTGCTCCAGGGAGACCAGCCTGGAGAACACCGGCTTCTCCCATATCGACAGCCCGACGCCGTGGCCGTACTGAAGCGCGAAGGCCGCTTCCTCGTCGGCGAAGCCGAACTCCTGCGCCGTGGGCCAGACCGAGACGATGTCGGCCGTCGTGGCTCCGGGGCGGACGAGGCTGATCGCCTCGTCCATGTACTCACGGCACCGCGTGTAGGCATCGCGCTGGGCCGAGGAAGCACTGCCGACGGCGAACGTGCGGTAGTAGCAGGTGCGATAGCCGTTGTAGCTGTGCAGGATGTCGAAGAACGCGGGGTCTCCGGGCCGCACGATGCGGTCGGAGAAGACGTGGGGGTGCGGTGCGCACCGCTCACCGGAGATGGCGTTGACACCTTCGACGAACTCCGAGCCGAGGTCGTAGAGGGTCTTGGCGACCACACCCACGCACTCGTTCTCGCGCACTCCCGGCCGGAGGAACTCGTAGAGGTTCTCGTAGGCGGCGTCGACCATCGAGCAGGCATGGGTGAGCAGGTGGATCTCGTCACGTGTCTTGACGCGTCGGGCCTCCAGGAACACCTGCTGGCCGTCGACCACGGTGATGCCCGCGTTCTGAAGGGCCATCAGGACCGGGAGCTCGATGACGTCGACGCCGAGCGGCTCGTCCTGGAGCCCGTAGAGCTCCAGCTCCCGTTTGATCTTCCGGGCGACGGAGTCGGCCATCCCGACCAGGGGGTTGATGGCACCGCGCAAGGTCGAGATGCCGGCGCGGGCGCCGCTCGGGTTGCGGGCATCGGCTCCATGGTGGGCGCCGTGCGGATCGCCGTCCGAGTGGGCTTTCGAGTAGTCCAGCCAGGGGTTGTACAGCTGGTGGTGCCGGGCGGCCGAACCGAAGTCCCAGACGATCGGCTCACCGCCCCTGACCAGCAGGGAGAACCGGATCAGCTTGTCGATTCCCCAGGTGCCGATGTGGGTCGAGGTCATGTAACGGATGTTGGAGAAGTCGAAGGCCAGGACGGCGCCGACCTCGGACTGCTCCAACGACTTGCGGAGGCGGGCCAGTCGCTCCTCGCGGAGCCTGTTCATGTCGACGCGGGTCTCCCAGTCGACCGCGTTCGGCCCGAATGTCGGAAGCGCCATCACAACTCCTTGCCAGGGGGAATGCTGCGGGTGGTGGAGCAGCTCGCACGCCGCCCGCGCTTGGCGGGACGCGGCGAGTGTTTGCGTGTCACTGAACATGGGGGTGTCACAGCTCTGCGGGGCGTGACTCGGCCCATGAGACCTGCTTCACGAACGTCACCTGGACGGGACTGCCGGTCCGCGCTGTGCCGGCGCCCGTGACCGAACGGTCCTGGCACACCCGGAGCCGGCACGGCCGACCGTCCACGTAGCCGATGTAGGACCCGGGTGCGGGGCGCGCGAATCTGGAGGAGATCAGGAGACGGCCCCTGTCGCCGACGACCGCCGGAAGGGCGAGTGCGGATCCCAGCAGCTCACCGGCCGACTCCACATCGCCCTCGGAGATCAGCCGACGGATGCGGGTCGACGAGATCGGCTCACCGGCCGAGCCCTTCGTGACCAGCGGGACGACCCGGGTGCTCAGCTCGGGATACCGATCGAACGTACCTGTCGTCCCGGCGCCCCGTGCGCCGAACCGAAAGCCCTGGCCGACACTGACGGCTCGCGCACCGAGCTGTTCGACGACGACACCCTCGACGAACTCCTCGGCCGACACCCGGGACCAGCGCCGGTCGAACGGGACGATCGCCACCCGCCGGATCCCCAGGGAACCGAGCTTGCGGAGTTTCTGGCGGCGATCGCCCAGGAGGCTCGGCGCGTGGCACGGGTCGAGTACCTGCCTCGGGTGAGGGTCGAAGGTGAGTACCGTGTCGCACCCGTCGAGTACCTGACGGTGGCCGAGGTGAACGCCGTCGAACGTCCCGATCGCCACCTTGGCCGACGAAGGGGCGCCACCGGTGCGGCTGCCACCACCCGCGCTCCGCCTCTCGTGGGGCACCTCAAGGCTGAGGACCTCCATCACTCACCTCCTTCACCCTCGGAGCAGGATCGGTGCAGGCCAGTATGAGCCTCGTACCGTTAGCCAGGGGGAAAGAGCCGCCCCGGCGCGGGCACCACCCGACCGAGGCGCACCGCCCTCTCGTCGGCCCGCACTCACAGCAGGATGCGGAGCGGGTGTTCCAGCACGTCCACGTACGCCTTCATCCACTGGGCCGCGGTGGCCCCGTCCACCGACCGGTGGTCGACGGCGAGCGTCAGACGCAGGACGGACGCGACGGTGACCGCACCCTCCTCGACGACCGCCTCCTGGCGCACCGCGCCGACGGCCAGGATCGCGGCCTGGGGCGGATTGATGATCGCCGCGAAGTCCTCGGTGCCGTACATGCCGAGGTTGGTGATCGAGATCGTGCCGCCCTCCAGTTCGTCCTGCCGGAGCCGGCGTTCCTTCGCGCGGTCGATCAGGTCCCTCGTCGCCGCGGCGACGCCGCTCATCGACAGGGAGTCCACGCCCCGGACCACCGGAGTGAGCAGTCCGCCGTCGGTGGCGACGGCCACGGCGATGTCGACGTCCGAGAAGTGCCGGACAGAGGTGTCGTTCCACTGCACGTTCATCGCGGGAACGCTCACGTGGGCGGACGCGATCGCCTTGACGAGCAGGTCGTTGATCGACACGCGCACGCCTTGGCCGGCGTTGATCTGCTGCCGCAGTGCGAGCAACGCGTCGACGCGTGCGCCGGCGCGAAGGTAGAAATGCGGCGTGTTCTGCTTGCTTTCCGTGAGCCGGCGGGCGATGGCCCCCCGCATCCGTGAGTTGGGCACGTCCACGAAGCGTGGAGCCGTCACGGGAGACCGGGTGCTGTGGATCTCCACCGGGGCGTCTGCCGACGACGTTTCCTCGGGCCGGCCCGGCCCGGCGAGGACCGCCTCGATGTCAGCCCGCCGTATTCGGCCGCGCGGGCCGGTCCCCACCACCGCGTTCAGGTCGACGCCGGATGCACGCGCGAGACGTCGCGCCAGCGGGCTGGCGAAGAGGCGCTCGCCGCCCCCGTCCGGTGCCGCGTCGGTGAGCGCCGGAGCGACAACCGCGCCTGCCCGCGTCGCCGGTGCATCCTGCGCCTGCGTCTGCGCCGGGGTGGTGGACGCCGTCACCGGCGCCTGTCCGGTGCCCAGCGCATCCACCAGGGCGTCCACCTCGGACGACGACTCGCCCGGCTTCCCCCAGGCGGCGATCGGTTCGCCCACCGCCACGGTCGAGCCCGCGTCCGCCAACAGGCGCAGGAGCACACCGTCACTCTCGGCCTCCACCTCCACGACGGCCTTCTCGGTCTCCACGGTGACGATCGGATCGCCCACCGCATACGGGGTGTTCACGCCGACGTTCCAGGAAACCAGCACGGCCTCGGTGGTGTTGGCCGCCACCTCGGGCATCCGCAGCAGCTCAGCCATTGTTCTGCCCCCGCGAGAACTCGCGCAGCTTGGCGACGACTTCCTCCGTGGAGGCGAACGCGGCGCGCTCCAGGACCTTGCTGATGCTCGGCGACGCCTCGCCGCCCGTCACCCGCTCGATCGGGGCGTCGAGCCAGTCGAAGAGCCGGCGCTGGATCTCGTCCGCGAGCCAGCCGCCGTACGAGGTGCCGACGGCGCCCTGCTCGGCGATGAGCACCTGGTTGGTCTTTCTGACCGACCGGGCGATCGTGTCCCAGTCCAGGCTGGCGCGGTCCAGCCAGCGCAGATCAATGACCTCGGCGTCGACTCCGGTCTCCGCCACGGCGGCCAGCACGGCCGGAGTCATGGCGAGGTAGCTCAGCACCGTCAGGGCCGCGCCCTCGCGGCGGACGGCGGCCTTGCCGACGGGCAGGTGGTGGTCGTAGCCGTCGGGCAGGCCGGGGCCTGTCGAGTTGTACAGGTCGACGTGTTCCAGCACCACGACCGGGTCGTCACAGGCCAAGGCCGTGTTCATCAGGCCGACGTAGTCGAACGGCGTGGACGGGGCGACGATGCGCCAGCCGGGCGCCGTCGCGAAGATGCCGGCCGGGTCCATCGAGTGTTGTGATCCGTAGCCGGTACCCATGGCGATCTTGCTGCGCAGGACGAACGGCACCGTGCCCGTGCCGCCGAACATGTGGCGGGCCTTGCCGATCTGGTTGAACAACTGGTCTGCCGCGACCCACATGAAGTCGGCGTACATGAACTCGACGACCGGGCGGAACCGGCCGTCCAGCGCCATTCCGCCGCCGAGGCCGGCAAACGCGTTCTCCGAGATGGGAGTCCCGATCACGCGGTCGGGATACGCCTCACTCAGCCCGCGAGTGGCGCCGTTGGTGCCGCCGTTGAGCTTGTGCACGTCCTCACCCATCACCACGACGCGAGGATCGGTTTCGAGGCGGCGGCCCAGAACGCCGGCGACGGCCCCGACGAACTTGACGTCGGTCAGGTCGTCGGCGAAGTCCTCGGTGTCGGTGAAGTCGATCCCGGCCAGCTCCGACAGGTCACCACGGATGCCTTCGTCGACGAATGCCGGATCCGGCCACTCCGCGGGCACGATGCGCCGCTCACCCGCCTTGCCGCCCGGCCGCGGTTCGAGGAGGACGTCGCCGAGTTGGACCATCAGGCCTTTGGCTCGTTCGATCGTCTCCGCGACGGCCTTCTTGGTGAGGATCCTGCGCCGCACCAGGTGCCGCACCACGGTGTCGATCGGATCGCGGGCGCGCCACTGCGCTTCCTCCTCCTTGGTGCGATACCGGAACGCCGAGCCCGGGAAGGGACCGTTCTGGTGGAAGTAGCGGTACACGTCCGCCTCGATCATCGTCGGACCGTCCCCGCCGCGCATGTGCTCCAGGGCCTTCTGCGTCACGAGGTGCACGGCCAGCGGATCCATGCCGTCGACCTTCCAGCTCCGGATGCCGAAGCCCGGCCCGCGGCCGGACAGCCGGGGCTCGGCGGTGACTTCGGACACGTGGGTGGAGACGGCGTACAGGTTGTTCTCGACGAAGAAGCACACGGGCAGCGACCACGCCGCCGCGAGATTGAGACTCTCCAGAGTGGATCCGATGTTGATGGCGCCGTCGCCGAAGAACGTGAAGGTCACCGCGTCGGTGCCGGCCTTCTTGTGCGCCCACGCGGATCCGGCCGCGAGCGGCACCCCGCCGCCGACGATCGCGTTGGTCCCGATGGCGCCGGCCTCGTGCCACTGAAGGTGCATGCTGCCGCCGCGGCCGTGACTGAAGCCCTGGTCCAGCCCGCAGATCTCGCGCAGCGTGCGCAGGAGAGCGGCCCGGACGTCGTCGGGGAACGGCTTCGTCGGGTCGATGCCCTTCGGATGCAGGTGGGCGAGCACCTTGGCCAGGAACTGGTGGTGGCCACGGTGCGACCCGTTCACGGTGTCGTGCGAGGTCAGGGAGAGGCACGCGCCGACCGCGCCGCCCTCCTGACCGATGCTGGAATGCGCGGGCCCGTGAATCAGCCCGTCGGCGGCGAGTTCGAGGACGTACTCCTCGAAGGTCCGGATCAGCACCAGTTGGCTGAACATGCCCGTCAACAGGTCCGGAGGCGCGGCGTCCCAGTCGTCTCGGGTGGCGACGAACTCCGACCACGCGGCTTTTGCTTCGAGTGTGTGTTCCACGGGCATCGGGAGCCCCCTTCAGTCGATCGAAGTGCCCCGACACTGCCACAGGATTGGATCCAATAACAAGGTATCGCTCGACTTCTGGCACTGATGGCGCCACTATGGATTCACTTTGGATCCAAAGGAGGTAGATCATGACTCTCCCCGGCCTCAGGCGCCTCGACCACATCGGATTTACGGTGCCGGACCTCGAGCAGGCGCACGACTGGCTCGTGGACGTCCTGGGCTGCGAGTACCTGTACTCGCTCGGCCCCTTCAGCTCGGCGGAGGACTGGATGTCCGAGCACCTGAACGTGGACGCGCGGACCGTGCTGCGTCAACTGCGCTTCTACCGGTGCGGGGAGCAGGCGGTGTTCGAGGTCTTCGCGTACGAGGCGGACCCGCAGCGCGCGGTCGTTCCGCGCAACAGCGACGTCGGCGGCCACCATGTCGCCCTGTACGTCGAGGACCTGGACGACGCCGTGTCGTTCCTGCGGGCGAGGGGTGTACCCGTGCTGGGGGAGCCGACCGTCAGCGCCGGACCGTCCCGGGGCCAGCGGTGGGTCTACTTCCTCTCACCATGGGGAATGCAGTTTGAGCTGGTGTCCTATCCTGACGGCAAGGCCTACGACCGCGACCCGTCGGAGTTTCAGAGGTGACTGCTCTTGAGTCCTGCGCACGCTCGTGATCCGCGCGGGGCGGACAGTGTCAGGAGTCAGCACATCGCCGGCATCCTCCGCGACGAGATCCTCGCCGGCGATCTGACGCCGGGCACGTGGTTGCGTCAGGACGAACTCGCGGCTCGCCTCGGCACCAGCCGGATTCCCGTGCGCGAGGCGCTGCGGATCCTGGAGTCGGAGGGCCTCACCGAGTCGTTCCCCAATCGGGGGGCGCGGGTTCCGGTGCTGAGCGTCGAGGACGTGAACACCTACTACCGGATGCGTGAGCGGCTGGAGCCGCTGACTCTGACCGAGAGTCTTTCCCACCTCACCGACGACCACCTGGCCCGCCTGGAGCGCATCCAGGACGAGATCGAGAACCAGAGCGACATCAATCGGTTCCTGGTCCTGGACCGTGACTTCCACATGACCAGCTATTCGGGTTGCCCCAGTGGCCATCTGCTCGCCATGACCGAGCGGCTCTGGAACTCCACCCAGCACTACCGTCGCGCGTTCATGGTTCTCGCCGACCCCGATCGGGCGGCGATCGTCAACGCCGAACACCGGCTGCTCCTCGACGCCGTGCGACGGCGCGACCCGGAGGACTGCGAGCGGTATCTCGCGGGGCACATCCGTCGCACCAGGGTCGAACTCACCGCGCACCCGGAGCTCTTCGTCGACGGCGACAGGCCGCAAAATGGATCCAACTAGGCGCTAGCCGAGGCTCTTGTCGTGCAAGAGTACTAGTGTGCGATCGATCCGGTGCCTACGATGGATCCAATCCCCCCTGCTTGGTGTCCACGTCACTAGGAGAGCTCCGTGCCCATCGCCACCGTCAACCCAGCAACCGGTGAGCTCGTCGAAGAGTTCGCCGCCCTCACCAAGGAACAGCTCGACGAGCGACTGACGCGGGCGGAGGCCGCGGCAGTGACGGTCCGGGACACCGACTTCGGCACGCGCGCGCGGTGGATGCGGGCGACCGCCGACCTGGTCGAGGCCGAGGCGGCCCATACGGCACGCAGGCTCACGACCGAGATGGGAAAGCCGATCGCGCAGGCCCGCGCAGAGGTCCTCAAGTGCGCGCAGGCGATGCGGTTCTACGCGGAGAACGCCGAAAGCCTGCTCGCCGATCAGCCGCTCGCCGACCCGAGCACCGTCAAGGCCTCGCTCGCCTACACCTCATACCAGCCTCTCGGCGTCGTTCTGGCCGTGATGCCGTGGAACTACCCGATGTGGCAGGTGATCCGCTTCGCCGCGCCCGCCCTGATGGCCGGCAACGTCGGCCTGCTGAAGCACGCGTCGAACGTGCCGCAGACCGCGATGTACCTCGACACGCTCTTCGAACGAGCGGGCTTCCCCGCCGGGTCGTTCCAGTCCCTGCTCATCGGGGCGGCCGACGTCGAGGAGGTTCTCCGCGACCGGCGCGTCGCCGCCGTGACGCTGACGGGCTCCGAGCCCGCCGGCCGGTCGGTGGCGGCTGTCGCGGGCTCCGAGGTGAAGAAGTTCGTGCTGGAGCTGGGTGGATCCGACCCCTTCATCGTGTTGCCGTCCGCCGATGTCGGCGCGGCGGCCCGTACCGCTGTGGCCGCTCGCACGGTCAACAACGGCCAGTCCTGCATCGCTGCCAAGCGGTTCATCGTCCATACCGAGGTGTACGAGGAGTTCGTCGAGGCCTTCGTCGCGGGCACGAAGGCGCTGACCGTCGGCGACCCGTTCGACGACGAGACCGATATCGGTCCGATCGCCACGGAGTCCGGTCGGCGCGAGCTCGTCGACCTGGTCGACGACGCCGTCGCCAAGGGAGCCGTACTGCGGTGCGGCGGGTCGGCGGTCGGTACCGAGGGGTGGTTCTTCGAGCCGGCGGTGCTGGAGGAGGTCACGACCTCGATGCGGGTGTACCGCGAGGAGGCCTTCGGGCCGCTGGCCGTGGTGTACCGGGTCGACGACATCGAGCAGGCCGTCGCACTCGCCAACGACACGACCTTCGGCCTCAGCTCGTCGGTGTGGACCACCGACCCCGACGAGGAGCGGCTTATGATCACCCGCCTCGAAGCGGGTGCCGTGTTCGTCAACGGCATGAGCATCTCCTACCCCGAACTGCCCTTCGGCGGCGTCAAGGACTCCGGCGTCGGCCGCGAACTCGCGGCGGAAGGCATCCGGGAGTTCTGCAACCTCAAGACGGTCTGGAAGAGCTGACGGCAACGATCCGTCTCGTGGGGGAGCGGTCGCGACGCGTTGGGGCGCCGTCCGACCGCACCCCGACCCTCAGGGGATCGGCTCGTTGGAGATCCCTTGCGTTCGAGATCCTCATGCGTCGAACGACCTCAGGAGATCCCTGTGACCGAAGCACCTCCCTCGGCCGTGCCATCGGCTGTGGCGTCACCGGAAGCAACCTTCCCCCGGTGGTACCGCTCCATCCCGCGCAAGCACCGGCCCGCGTTCTGGGCCGGGTCCGCCGGATGGGGCCTGGACGCCTTCGACTTCATGACCCTGCCGCTGGCCCTCGGGTCCATCGCCGCGGCCTTCGCGCTGACCTCCACCGAGTCGGGCATGATCGTGACCGTCACCGTGCTGGCCTCGGCGGTGGGCGGGGCGCTGGCGGGTCTGCTCGCGGACCGGGTGGGGCGGGTGCGGGTCCTGATGATCACCATCGCGACCTTCGCGGTCTTCACCGCGCTGTCCGGCCTGTCCCAGAACTACGGTCAGATGCTGCTGTTCAAGGGGCTCCAAGGCCTCGGGTTCGGCGGCGAGTACGCGGCCGGCGCGGTCCTGATCGCCGAGATCGCCCCCGCCCGGCACCGCGGCCGGATCATGGGATTCGTCGCCAGCTCCTACGCAGTCGGCTGGGCCCTGGCCGTCGTCGCCTACTCCGTCATCTTCAGCCACGCAGGCCCCGACGCCTGGCGCTACCTGTTCGTCCTCGGCATCCTCCCCGCTTTCGCGCTGCTCTTCATCCGGCGCAACGTCACGGACTCGGACGCCTCGAAGGAGAACCGCCGCCGGGCCAAGGAGGAGAGCGCCGCGTCGATGTGGAGCGGACTCCTCGCCCTGTTCCGCCGTGACCTGCGGCGCACCACGCTGCTGACCCTGCTGGTCGGGATCGGGGCGCAGGGCGGGTACTTCGCCATCTTCACCTGGCTGCCGTCCTACCTGCACAAGGAACGCGGTCTGACGATCGTCGGCACCAGCGGCTACCTGTCGGTCATCATCGTCGGCTGCTTCCTCGGCTACGCCAGTGGTGGGTTCCTGCACGACTGGATCGGCCGCCGGAAGACGTACGTCCTCTTCGCGGTCGCCGGTGTGGTGTGCGTGATCGCCTACACCTGGATCCCCGAGGGGGCCAACAGCCTGCTGCTGGTGCTGGGCGTGCCGCTGGGGATGGCGGCGTGCGGACTGCTGGCCGGTTCGGGCGTGTTCTTCAGCGAGTTGTTTCCCAGTCGGGTGCGCGGCGTCGGCGTGGGCGTCGCCCACAACTTCGGCCGGGGAGTCGCCGCGTTCTTCCCCGCGCTCGTCGGCGCGCTCTCCTCGGTCTTCGGACTGAAGGCGGCCATGGGTATCGGGGCCCTGGGATACATCCTGGTGATCGTCGGCGTGCTGGCGCTCCCGGAAACCCGGGGCCGGCAGCTCGCGTAGGTCCGGGACCGGGACGAAGGAACAGGCCGACCGGGCCGCGGCTTGGGTCACGGGGGGCATGGACGGGATCGGCTGTGAACGCTGGGGAGCGTCACACGGCGAGTCGCTCGTGTGACGCTCCATCGGGTTGCGGTCAGTCGGTGACCTCAGGGGCTATGTTCTTGTTGAAGCGGAGCAGGTTGTGCGGGTCCCAGGCGGCCTTGACCGAGCGCAGGCGCTGATGCTTGGCCGCGCTGCCGTGCAAGCCGCGCCGCCACTCCTCGCCCAGGTCGTCGGTGAGGTTGGCGTAGCCGTTCGTCAGTGAGTGCGGCCGCATCGCCTCGGTGAGGGCGGTCGCCCACTCGTCGTACCGCGCGTCGGACTCGGGTGCGTCCCATTTGCAGATGGCCTCCCACAGCCAGGCGGCTCCGGCCCGGGAGAAGGCCATGGCGTCCTCGTCGACGTCCTCGGAGATCGCGCCACCCATGAAGGAGAGGTTGATCGAGTAGATGTCGCCGGGGTTCGCCTGCACGGTGGCGACATGTTCCAGCAGTACGTCGACGGCGTCGCCGGACAGGGTCGACAGGTACCCACCCCGGAGGTTCATGCGCATGCCGTAGGGGGCGACGGCGTCGAGCATGCTGTTCGCCTGGAGCCACGTGGTCTTCGTGACAAGGTTGGCCAGCGGCCGGCCGAGCGCGGCAAGCGGCTCGACGACCTCATGGGCGGCGGCGGTCTCCCCGGTGTGGACCACGACGAGAATCAGCGCAGGCTTCCCGTGCACCTCCTTGGGCAACATCGGCAGGGGCGGAGCAGGAGCGATCGCGACCAGCAGGCCCAGCTCCCGCGGGGCTGCGGCCAGGTGTGCCGAGAGCTTGCCGAGGACGCCGGCGGCCTGGTCGTACGGGAAGATCAGCTGTCCGGCGACGACCTCGGGGCCGACCGGGTGCGCGCGGTACTCGAACGAGGTGACCACGCCGAAGTTGCCGCCTCCCCCGCGCAGTGCCCAGAACAGCTCCGGGTTCTCGGTCAGGTCGGCGCGCACCTTGCGGCCGTCCACAGTGACCATGTCGCAGGCCAGCAGATTGTCGACGGTGGCGCCGTAGCGGCGCATCAGGTAGCCGATGCCGCCGCCCAGGGTGAGCCCGGCGACGCCGGTGGAGCTGACCGTCCCGGCGGGTACGGCGAGGCCGTGCTGCTGTGCTGCGGCGTCCATCTCACCGAGTCTGACGCCCGGTTGGGCCCGTACCACCCGGGTGTCCGGGTCGACGGTGACCGCTCGCATCGCCGAGAGGTCGATGACCAGTGCCCCACCGGGCATCGCGTAGCCGTCCGAGCCGTGGCCACCGCCGCGCACGGCCACCGGGACGTCCCGTGCGGAGGCGTAGCGCAGGACGGCGGCGACGTCCTCCTCGTCGGCGCACCGCGCGATGAGCGCGGGCCCCTCGTCGGCGGCACGGCCTTGATACAGCTCACGTGCCGCGTCGTACCGGTCGTCGCCGGGTCGCAGCACCGCGCCGCGGAACGACTTCGGGAAGTCGGAGTGGGTACGGTGCTCTGTCGACACGCTCATGGGGGGCTCCTGTTCGGGGGATGTAACAGCTGACGGGTAGTCATGGCCGACGGTCGCCGCTTTTGCCGAGGCGTGTGTCAGAGGACCCGGAGGATGTCCTCGACGCGGTCCTTTGCGTCGCCGAAGAGCATGGCCGAGTTCTCGCGGTAGAAGAGCGGGTTCTGGACGCCCGCATAGCCTGATGCCATGGAGCGTTTGAAGACGACGACGTTCTCGGCGTCCCAGACCTGCAGGACGGGCATGCCGGCGATGGGTGAGTCCGGGTCCTCGGTGGCGGCGGGGTTGACCGTGTCGTTGGCGCCGATGACGAGGACGACCGCGGTGCGGTCGAAGTCGTCGTTGATCTCGTCCATCTCCAGCACGATGTCGTAGGGGACCTTGGCCTCGGCGAGCAGGACGTTCATGTGGCCCGGCAGCCGGCCCGCGACCGGGTGTATGCCGAAGCGCACGTCGACGTTTCGGCCCCGGAGCTTGCGCGTCAGCTCGGCGACGCCGTACTGGGCCTGCGCCACGGCCATGCCGTAGCCCGGGGTGATGATCACCGAGTCGGCCGTGCTGAGGAGTTCGGCGACGCCCTCGGCGGTGATCTCGCGGTGCTCGCCGTAGTCCTTGTCGCCGGCCGGGCCCGCCTCGATGCCGAATCCGCCGGCGATCACGGAGAGGAAGGACCGGTTCATCGCCTTGCACATGACGGCGGAGAGGTAGGCACCCGACGAACCGACTAGGGCACCGGTGATGATCAGCAGATCGTTCTCCAGCAGGAAGCCCGACGCCGCGGCCGCCCAGCCGGAGTACGAGTTCAGCATCGAGACCACGACCGGCATGTCACCGCCGCCGATCGAGGCGACCAGATGCCACCCCAGGGCCAGCGCGACGATCGTGACCGCGACCAGCAGCCACAGCGCCGGGTCGATCACGAACCAGGTGGTCAGTACCGCGAACGCGGCCAGGGCACCGAGGTTGAGCTGGTTCTTGCCGGGCAGCGTCAGGGGGGACGACTTGATCCGTCCCGAGAGCTTGAGGAACGCCACGACCGAGCCGGTGAAGGTGACCGCGCCGATGAAGACGCCGATGAGGACCTCGGCGGAATGGATCCCGAGCAGCTGCTGGGCCTCCAGCAGTTCGGCCTCGGCGCTGACCTGGCCGTTCAGGGTGGCCTCGACGTGCAGATAGCCGTTCCAGCCGACCAGAACCGCGGCCAGACCCACGAAGGAGTGCAGCAGGGCGATCAGTTCGGGCATCGCGGTCATCTCCACCACGCGCGCCCGCCACAACCCGAGCGCGGCACCGACCGCCATGGCGCCGATCATCAACGCCAGACCGACTCCGGAGATGTCGCGGTGGATCGCCAGCGCGATCGTCGCGGCCAGGGCCACCGCCATGCCACCGACACCGAATGCCTTCCCGGCCTTGGCGGTCTCGTGCCGGGACAGCCCGGCCAACGCCAGGACGAAGAGAAGGGCCGCGACGATGTAGGCGGCCGCCGCGGTTGACTCGACGGACAGCAGATCAGACATGACGCCTCCTCAGCTTCTCGAGAACATGGAGAGCATCCGGCGGGTCACGGCGAAGCCACCGACGATGTCGACCGAGGCCAGCAGGATCGCGATCGCCGACAACGCCGTGACCACCTCGCCGTTCGGGGTGTCACCGTGCCCGATCTGCAGCAGGGCGCCGACCACGATGATCCCCGAGATCGCGTTGGTGACGCTCATCAGGGGCGTGTGCAGGGCGTGATGCACCTGCCCGATCACGTAGTAGCCGATCACGATCGCCAGCGCGAACACCGTCAGGTGTCCCAGGAGCGCCGACGGTGACAGGGCCGCGCACAGGAACAGCACCGCCGCGGCGCACCCGACCCCCGTGAACCGCCGTCGGGTCGACATCGGCAGCTGGGTCCGCGGGGCCTTAGGCCTCGCCTCGGAGGGAGGGGGGCCGGCCGGTGGAGCGGCGGCGGAGACCTGTACCGGCGGCGGGGGCCAGGTGAGTTCGCCGTCGCGCACCACGGTCATCGACCGCTGCACCACGTCGTCGAAGTCCAGTGCCAGCCGGCCGTCCTTGTCCGGGGTCATCAGCTTGACGAGGTTGACCAGGTTGGTGCCGTACAACTGGGACGCCTGCGCAGGCAACCGACCGGGGAGGTCGGTGTGGCCGAGGATCGTCACACCGCCCGCCGTGACCACGGCCTGGTCCTTGACGACGCCCTCGACGTTGCCGCCGGTGGCGGCGGCCATGTCCACGATGACACTGCCCGAGCGCATCGACGCCACCATCTCCGCGGTGATCAGCCTCGGCGCCGGCCGCCCCGGGATCTGCGCGGTCGTGATCACGATGTCCATCTCCGTGATCCGCTCGCCGTACAGCCGCGCCGCACGGGAGTTGTAGTCCTGCGACATCTCCTTGGCATAGCCCGTCGCCGACACCTGCACCTCGTCGGTGTCGGCGGCCTCGACCGAGAGGTACTCGCCCCCCAGCGATCCGACCTGGTCGGCAACCTCCGGCCGCGGATCGGTCGCGTACACGACGGCACCGAGGCTCTTGGCCGCTCCGATCGCGGCCAGGCCCGCCACCCCGGCGCCGCAGACCAGCACCTTGGCCGGCGGCACCTTGCCCGCGGCCGTCACCTGACCGGTGAAGAACCGGCCGAAGGCGTGAGCGGCCTCCACCACCGCCCGGTAGCCGGCGATGTTCGCCATGGACGACAGCACGTCCAACGACTGTGCCCGTGAGATACGCGGCACCGCATCCAGCGCCAGCGCTGTGATCGGCCGCTTCGCCAGTTCCTCCACCAGCGCGGGGTCCGACGCCGGACTCATGATGCCCATGACCGTCGCACCCGGCTTCAACTCGTCCAGCCGCGCCGGGTCGAGGGCGTTCACACCCAGCACGATGTCCGCCGCGAGCGGGTCGCCGATTCTCGCGCCCGCCTCGGCGTAGGCCCCGTCCGGGAAGCTCGACAACACACCAGCACCCGGCTCCACCACGACGTCGTAACCCAGTTTCACCAGCTGGACCACCGTGGCGGGGGTCGCGGCAACGCGCGTCTCGCCACTGCGGGTCTCGCTCACGATTCCGATCAGCATGCGCAACACTCCAGGTCGATGTTCCAGAGCACTCGTTGGACGCCCCCGCGGGCAACACCAGAAGCGCCGTCCAAGGCGACTACGGGCATTGGACGGCGCTTGCCTGGGGGCCTTGCGATCAGGCGACGGGCTTCGTCATCCCGCCGTCGACGCGCAGCACCTGACCTGTGACGTAGGAGGCGTCGTCCGACGCCAGGAACGCCGCCGCGGCACCGATCTCGGCCGGGTCGGCCCAGCGGGCGAGGCGAATCCCGAGCCCCTGAGCCATGCCGGCCCGGACCTCCTCGGGGGTCTTGCCCTGCTGCTTGCCCATGGCCTCGGTCTTGGTCAGCCAGCCCTCGGTCTTCGTCATCCCCGGGGAGATCGCGTTGACCCGGATGTTGTCGGCAGCCGCCTCGGTCGCCAGGTAGCTCGTGAGCGCGACGACGCCCGCGTTCACGATGCCCGTGGCACCGGCCTGGGGAATGAGCAGGTGGGCGGTCGCGCCGACGACGTTGACGATGCTGCCGGTGCCGGTCCGGCTCAGGTACGGCAGAGCGGCCTGTGCGACGCGGATGTACCCGATCAGCTTGGTGTCGAAGGCGGACGCGATGTTCTTCTCGTCGACCTTGTCCAGGGGGGACGGCGTGAGCTGCGGTCCCGCGTTGTTCACGACGATGTCGAGGGCGCCGTGCCAGGCGTGCACCTCTGCCAACGCGCTGTTGACGGAGTCCGCGTCGGTGACGTCAGCGACGACGGGGAGCACGTCCTCAGCGCCGGATCCGGCGCTGAGACGGCCGGCGGCGGCCTTGACCGCCGCCTCGTCCCGGGCCGCGATCGCCACCTTGGCACCACGCTCCAGCAGCGCCTGTGCGATGGCGAAGCCCAGGCCTCGACTACCACCGGTCACGAAAGCCGTACGGCCCTCCAAGTTCCAACCTGCAGCCATGTTCGGCTCCTCCAGTCAGTGGTCCGATCCTTGCTGCGGAGAGTCGAACCGAAGCGCCCACGGGACGGCAAGCGCGGTTAACGGGAGGTTCACACGCCCGCCGCCGGGCCATCTCGCACCTTTCCGGCGGCTAACGGTGCGCGTCGCACAGTGTCCCGTGCTCAGCCCGCTCCGAGGGTGAAGGAGGGAGGGGCGATGGAGGTCCGGGACCTCGAGGAGACCAGCGCTGTCCCGTGGAGCGCGGCGCTGCGCGGTGCCGTGCGAGGCCGGTCACTGGTTCAGACGACCGTGGCCGCGCTGGCAGTCGGGTCGGTGCTGTTCATGGTCAACCTCCACTCGCAGGTCCAGCAAGGCCCGATCACATGGGCGCTCACCTCGCGCATCGTCCTGACCTTCCTCGTGCCGTGGCTGAACGCGACCTTGGGCCTCGCCATCGGCCTGCGGAAATCCGGCACTCCGGCGCGTCGCCGCACCGAGCCCGCGGACACCGCCACTCCCTAGGAATCCGCCCAACCCCCCAGCCAGGCAGGACCCGTCGAAAGGAACTCACATGTCGCTGGTGCCGCTCGTCACGTCCGCGCAGTTCTCACCGGACGACCAGCCCGCTCTCACACAGGCCGTCCAGGCCTACGGCGAAGTCCTCAACACCTGGGCCGGCATCGGGAACAGCCCCGGACTGCTCGCCACCTACCTGCCCTTCCTCAGGCGTCTCAACGGCCCAGGTGCACTGGAGGGGCGGGTGAAGGACCTGGTCGCCGTACGCGTGGCCGTGCTCAACCACTGCCGCTACACGGCGAGTCACCGCTGCACGTCCGCACTGGCCGGTGGGGTGGAGGTCGACGAACTCGCGGCCGTGGCCGACGGGGAGCTCGAAGGCTTCACCGAGCTGGAGCGGCTGGCTCTGCGGCTGGCCGAGGAGATGACGGTCGCCCTGCCGAACGTCCCTGTGACGGAGGGCCTTACGGGCGTCTCGACGAGCCTCCGTGACGAGGTGCAGCGGAGGTTCAGCCCGGCGGCGCTGGTGGAGCTCGTCATGTGCATCAGCATGTGGAACGCCTTGTCGCGCTTCCACCGCGTCATGGACTTCGAGCTGGACATGCCGAAGCCGCCGGCGCCGGTGGAAGCCCGGCTCTGAGAGCGGGGGGTTCTGCCGCGAGGCGTTCCTAACACCCTCGCCAACGGCGTGTCCTCGCGATTAACACCGCACTAACATCTCATGGCTAATCTCGAAGGAATCAACGGCCGAGCGAGTTCTCAATTCTGGAGCACAACGCGGTCAGTCGAGTGCGGCGCTGTAATTCCCGGCTCCCAATGCCTTGAGAGTAGGTTCACGAACGGGTCCGCGGCAAATTACCAACGACGGCCTGCCGACAGGAATTTGACCGACGGAGTCGAAAAAAATTCCCTGCATGAAAGTGCTTGGGTCAAGTGGAGAAGGTGGCATTTGATGCGAACTGGCGACCAGTACTTGGAGTCTCTCAGGGACGGGCGTGTTCTCTGGGTCGGAGGTGACCGGGTCGACGACGTCACGACACACCCGAAGACCAGGGCGCAGGCGAAGCGCATGGCCAAGTTCTACGACCTGCATCACGACGCCGAGCTGCAGGACGTCATGACCTTCGTCGACGACGACGGAGTGCGCCGGTCGATGATGTGGTTCAAGCACACCGACGCCGAGGGGCTGCGGCGCAAGCGCATCTACCTGGAAACCGTGGTCCGGGAGCTCGACGGCGGATCGACGGGGCGGACCCCGTGCGCGAACAACTACGGCCTGGTCACCTACGAGGAGGACCCGCAGCCGTGGAGTGACCAGTCCGTGGGCACCGACGGGCGTGACCTGACCGTGGGCATCCGCGAGTTCCTGGACCTCGCGAAGGAGGGCGACCTCAACTGCGCCTTCGCCTTCATCGACCCTCAGCTCGACCGGTCCAAGGAGTCCTCGGCCAAGAACTCTCCCGCCCTGCGCATCGTGGAGACGCGCGAGGACGGGATCGTCGTCGCCGGCGTGAAGGCGGTGAGCACCGGCACGCCGTTCGCCGACTACATCCACCTCGGCGTCTTCTACCGCCCGGGAATTCAGAGCGAGCAGGTCATCTACGGCGCCGTCCCGGCCAATGCGCCGGGCGTCACGATGGTTTCCCGCGAGGCGACGGTGCGGGACGACTTCGAGAACCACCCCGTGGCCTCGGCCGGTGACGAGCTCGAATGCACCGTCATCTTCGACAATGTGTTCATTCCGTGGAACCGCGTCTTCCACATCGGCAACCCCGAGCACGCTTCGCTGTACCCGCAGCGCATCTTCGACTGGGTGCACTACGAGGCGCTCATCCGGATCATGGTGCGGGCCGAGCTCATGGTCGGGCTCGCGATGCTGATGACCGAGCACATCGGCACGTACCAGCTTCCGCCGGTCCAGGCGCGCCTGGCCCGCCTCGTCGAGTTCTACCAGACGATGCGAGCCCACGTGATCGCCTCCGAGACGGAGGGCTTCATCTCGCCGGCGGGGCTCTACAAGCCGAACGTGCTGCTCTTCGACTTCGGCCGGTCGTACTACCTGGAGCGGTACGCGGAGATGAGGAACGAGGTGATCGACCTCGCCGGCCGTGCCTCGCTCCTGTTCCCGACCGAGGAGCAGTGGACCAACCCCGAGCTGCGCGAATGGCTCGAACCGCTGCAGTCGGGCGCCGTCGGCGAGCCGTACGACCGCATGCGCATCTCGCGGGTCATCCGTGACCTCTTCCTCTCGGACTACGGCGACCGGGTGAGCACCTTCGAGCAGTTCAACGGGACCCCGATGCTCACCACCCGGATGCTCACGATGAAGCGGTCGGAGCTGTCGCCCTCCGGGCGGCTCACCGACCTCGCGCGGAAGGTGTGTGGCATCGCGGCGCCCGTCGCCCCCGAGGTGACGGCCTACACGGAGCAGGCCGAGTACGCCCGGCGTCTCGACGGCGCACGGGCCGAGGGCTCGCTGGTCCGCTGAGCCGACCACGCCGCGTGGAGGGGTGGGGGGGGGGGGGGGCGGGGGGCCGGCCGCCCCCCCCCCCCCCCCCCC
>NZ_JBFBJT010000022.1:0-70376 GCF_040686175.1 Streptomyces sp. NPDC086077
TTGGCCACCAGGCCGCCGATGGTGCAGGCGCTCTCACTCGCCGGGTCCGGGCCCAGCCGACGGCCGTACCGCGCGAGCCGGGCGTTGGCCTGGCGGACGGTCAGTCCGGGCTGGAGACGCACCCGGTGCCCGTCGTCGAGGATCTCGGCGTTGCGCCAGTGCGTGCGTACGTCGATCTGGATGCCGTCGCCGCCGGCCTGACCGGCGAGGCTGGTGCCGCCCGAGCGCAGGGTCACCGGGACGCCGGCCGCGCGGGCCCCGGCCATCAGCGCGCCCACCTCGCCCGCCGACGCCGCGCGGACCACCGCGCGAGGAGTGAACAGGTACGGGGAGGCGTCATGCGCCGCCGCGATCCTGCGGGGCAGTGCGGTCGTCACCCGGGCCGGGTCGCCGACGCACGAGGCGAGGAGTTCGGCCAGACGTTGGTCGGAGGGCGGCGTGGTGGGGGCGGGCGTGGCGGAGGCGGTGGGGTGGCTCATGGCTCCTCGGCGGCGCCGCCGGTTCGGCGCGGGACGACGGTGGGTCTGCGCGCGGCGACCGGGTGCGCGGCTGTACCGCCCGCTCGGTGTGTCCGGGGCCGGTCGGCGCGCGGTCCGGCCCGTCCGCGGCTCCCGGGAGTATCGGGATCACCGTCGGCAAATGTCAATAACTTACATCTGGATGTGCGACATGTAATTTAATGACATCCGGGGTCCGGGCATGCCGGGGCCCATCACGGGCCGGAACCCCGGCCTGCTGTCACGTGGGAGGACTCGCGAGCGGCTCGTGTGCCGGCAGAGGTGCTACGAGCGACGCCGCCGGCGCCGCTGCACGGCGGTGTAGGTCTCCTGGAGGGCCGACGCCGCGGCGTCGTAGGAGCGTTGCGCCACGGCGACGAACAGGCAGTCGACCAAGGCCAGCTGGGCGATCCGGCTGACCGTGGCGCCGGAACGGAACGGTGTCTCGCGGGCGGAGGTGGTCAGGACGAGGTCGGCCGCCTCCGCCAGGGCGGACCGGGGGAAGTTGGTGAGTGCGACGGTGGTGGCTCCCCGAGCGGCGGCCGCGGCCAGCGGCTCGACGGTGTCCTCCGTCTCCCCCGAGTGGGAGATGCCGATCGCCACGTCGCCGGGACCCAGCAGCGCGGTCGCCGTCAGGGCGGCGTGGACGTCCGTCCACACGAACGCGATATGGCCGACGCGATGCAGCTTCTGGTGCAGGTCCTGGCCGACGAAGGCGCTGGCGCCGACGCCGAAGATGTCGATGCGCCGGGCCGCGGTGATGGCGTCGACGGCCCGGCCGAGGACCGCCGGGTCCACACTGCGGGCGGTCTCGTCGAGCGCGCGGACCTCGTTGTAGATGATCTTCTTGACGATCTGTTCCAGGGTGTCGGACGGATCGATGTCGGTCCCCAGCGCCGACCGCTCCCCGCCGACCGCCCGCTCGTGCGCGACCGCGGCGGCCAGGGCGAGCCGCAGCTGGGGGTAGCTGCCGAAGCCGAGCGTCCGGCAGAAGCGCAGCACGGTGGCGGGCGACGTGGCGGCCCGTTCGGCGAGCACGCCGATGGAAAGTTCCGAGCTTCCGGCCGGATCCGCGATCACGGCGTCGGCCACCCGCCGCTCCGAGGGCGGCAGCGTGGGCCGGCCGGCGCGGATACGGGTGAGGGCGTCTGCTCCACTCGCGCCGGCGGGGCCGCGCTCCGGCGTGGGGGGCTCGTCCCGGCGGGTCATCGGCTTCCTCCTGCACCGGACGACGGGGGCGTACGCACCGTGACAGGCAGTTAATCACAACACAGGGTCACGTCGGTGCCGGGCGGGGGCACCTGAGTGGGCCTGGTCATTCGCGCGCACGCCGGTACGGGGACGTGACGTCACTCGTCCGTCCGGCGGTGTCTTCGGTCACGGCGGCTCACCGTGCGGTGCGGTGAGCCGCCGGTCGGTCAGCCGCCGAGGATCCACCACAGCCCGTTGCCGCCGAGGAGTGTGCTGTTGCCCTGGGTGAAGCCGAACATGTTCGGCGTGAAGGCGTAGCTGCCCTCGCCGGTCGGGCGGGAGGCGCCGCCGGGGAGCACGAACACCGCGCCGGTGTAGTGGTTCTCGCAGGCGGCGCCGACGAGCAGTTCCGGCATGCCGTCCCGGTCGACATCTCCGGCGGAGACCGTGGTACCGAAGCAGTCGCGGTGTTCGGAAATGCTCGGGACACCGGCGGTCTCCTGATGGAAGGAGTACGCCCCCGCGCCGAGCCCGCCCGCCGCACGGCCGGGGATCACCGTGACCATGCCTGCCCTCCTGACGCCGCCGACGGCCTCGTTCGGAGCGCCGACCACGATGTCCGCGAGCCCGTCGCGATCGAGGTCGGCCACCGTGACGCCGGCGCCGAAGGTGTCGCCGCGCTCGCTCGAGCCGGGCACGCCCTCGGTCGCCTGCGTGATCTCCTCGGGCTGCGCGTCGGTGGCGATGCCGTCCGCCGACCCTCGCCAGAGCAGCACACGACCGCCCAACTGGCCGTCGCAACAGCGTGTCGCCTCCTGGGGGTCACCGACCACGAGGTCGGCGTACCCGTCACCGTTGACGTCACCGGTGGCGGCGATGAGACCGTTGCCGTTCTCCAGCCCTTCCGGCCAGGGCTGTCCGCCCGTCGGGTTCACCCGGACCTGGCTGCCCGACAGGTCGGCGCGGTAGCCGGCGAGGGCCACCTGGTCGGGGATGCCGTTGCGGTCCAGGTCGCCGAGTGCCACCGACCCCACGGCGTCCTCCTCCGCACTCCGCACCGCGGAGCCGAACGCGCCGGCGCGGGTGAACGGGCCCTTGAAGGCGACGGTCACCCTGGTCCCACCGACCAGGACCTGGGTCCTGGTGCCCGCCCCCAGGCCGGCCGCGGCCACGTCGAGGCCGTAGTCCTGGTTGGCGGAGGCGGACGGCGGCGGCAGCACCGTGCCCCGGCCCAGTCCGTCCCTGCCGCCCCACAGCACCGTCACCACCCCTGAGTTGACGCCGTACGCGGTGTCCTCGTAGGGCGAGCCGACCACCAGGTCGGCGTATCCGTCCCGGTTCAGGTCGGCCGTGGCCGTGGAGGCGCCGAAGCGGTCGTACGGCTCGACCGAACCCGGCACACCGAACGTGTTCTGAGTGATCGTCTTCCGCCGGCTCGCCGAGAGCCCCGAGGACGAGCCGTAGAGCACGACGACGGCGCCCGCGGCCTCCTTGCCGGAGACGTTCGCGCCCGGCGCCGGCAGCACCGCGTCACGATAACCGTCTCCGTTGAAGTCACCGGGTGCCGCAGCGTGCACTGCGGCGGCCGGAGCGGCCGGTAACAGCGATCCCGCGATCAGTCCGACAGCCACCACCGCGGCCGTCCCCCATCTGCCCATCCGCGTGTCCCCTTCCCCGAGGCGCGACCACAGGGCTCGCGCCGACAGCACGGGGCGCAACGTGGTCCAAGCCCCGTGACACCCACCGGATCGTGCGGCAACCCGCTCGACACAGTGAGGACTCGTGGCCGCGGGGGAAGGTTGTGGTGCCGCGGTCGGACTCGACGTCCAGCAGGAGAACCCGGACATCCGACGCAAGGCGGCGGCCGGTCCTGTACGGAGACGCACCAGCAGACCGGGTCAGTTCCGCAGTGACGACAGCGCTGCGGCCACGCGCTCGGAGATCTCCGGCGGCGTCGAGGCGTGCGGGGAGAGCCTCAGCGAGTCGGCCCGCGCCGTCGCGGTGACCCCTTCGGCCTGCAACGCCTTGGCGACGAGAAGGGGGTCCTGGTCCGGCAACGCGAAGGAGAGAATGCCCCCGCGCCGTGCCGGATCTGCCGGGGACAGGACACGACCGCCCGAGCGCTCGACGACCTCGCCGAGTTCGGTGACCCGCGCTTCGATCGCGCTCTCGATCGCCGCGACGGTATGCCGCTCCACGAGGTCCAACGCGGCGGCGAAGGCTCCTGCCGCCACCGGGCTGAGATGGGTGATCGACCATCGTCGGGCGTCGGGGGCGGGCTGATGTTCCGTACCGTCGAAGAGGCCGGCGTCCTCGACCCCCGTCCAGCCGGTGAGGACAGGCTCCAGGGTGCCGAGCGCCCGGTCGGACAGGGCGGCGAAACCCGTGGACCAACCCGCCCGCAGCCACTTCTGGCCGCCCACGACCAGCACGTCCGCCGCCTCCCACGGCATGTCGGTCACGCCGAACGCCTGGATGGCGTCCACGATCAGCAGCCGCTCGTCCCCGATCACCTCGCGCAGTGCCGCCAGGTCTGCACGGAACCCGGTGCGGAAGTCCACGGCGCTGACCGACACGGCCACGGTGTCGTCGGTCAGCGCCGCGCGGACCAGGTCGGGGCCGATGCCCTCGCCGGGCGCCGGGTCGAGCCAGCGGGGCGTGACCCGGCCCAGGCTCGCGGCGCGGCGCCACGGGTACTGGTTGGAGGGGAAGTCGGTGCGCGGTGCGAGGACCACGCCCTCGCGAACGCCGAGAGCGGCATGGAAGAGGCCCGTGGACGCGTTCGGCAGGAGCACGGTGTGCTCGGGGTCGGTACCCGCCAGGCGGGCCGCGATCTCCCGTGCCGCCTGATCCGCCCGCATCAGGCCGTCCACGGTGGTGTGGTCGGCCCGCGCGGTCTCGTCCATGGCACGCGCGGTAGCTGCCACGACCTCCCGCGACGGCGGACCGAACCGTGCGAAGTCCATGTAACCGGCGGGTGTGTCGAAGTGGGCTGCGTACGACGTGAGCACGGGGGCTCTTCCTTCCAGGACGGTGCGATCCAGCACGGCGCTGCGGCCGCCGATCAGGAGAGTAAGGGTAGATCCACCGGCTCCTCACCGTCTGTCAGAATTCGACGCGGGAAGTCGATGGCGTCGTGGTGGGTGCGGGCTCTGCGGGGTGCGTCGTCGCTGCGCGACTGCTGCAGGAGACCGACGCACGCGTGCTTGTTCTCGAAGCGGGCGACGGGCGGGATCGGCGCCGGGCCCGCGGTCAAGGCGGAGCGCACGCTGCCACACCGTCGCCCGCTGCTTCGACGCTCTGCCCGCTGCGGGGTGTGGCGCTCACAACCTGCGTCGGCACCGGCGGTGCTGCCGCCGATCCGGTGCGGCTTCAGTGCCCGATCGCCAAGGCCGCGCCGACGAACCCGCGTACGGTCTCCAGCGCCTCGGCCCGGTCGGCCGGGACGAGTCCGATACGGGTGCGCCGGTCGAGCAGGTCGGCCTCGTCCAGGGCGCCCTCGTGGCGCAGCGCCCACAGAAGTTCGGCGCCTGTGACGGGGTGGCCCGGCAGGATCGGCTCGCCGAGCCGTGGATCGTCCACGGCCAGCGCCCGCACCGCCGGTGCCTCGGTGCCGTAGCGCTGGACCAGGCGGCGTGGCGCGCGCAGCTCGGCGAGCGTGCGGGGCACGGCGGCGCCCACGAGCGGGAGCGCGGCGGTCGGGGAGGGGCCGACGACGAGGCCGCGGGCGGCGATCGCGGCGTTCACGGCGTCCTCGGCCATGCGACGGTACGTGGTGAGCTTGCCGCCGACGACGCTGACCACACCGTCCGGTGAGGTCAGTACCGCGTGTCGGCGGGAGATGTCCGCCGTGCGTGAGGCTGCGCCGGGCGCCGACGTGTCCAGCAGGGGGCGGAGCCCGGCGAAGGCGCCGACGACGTCGTCCCGTCCGACGGGGGCCTCCAGCACCGAGCCGAGCACGTCGAGCAGGAAGCCGATGTCGGTCTCGGGTACCTCGGGGACGTCGGGGACGGGGCCGTCCAGCGGTTCGTCGGTGAGGCCGACGTAGACCCGGCCGTCGTCCTGGGGCAGGACGAGGACGAAGCGGTTCGTCTCCCCGGGGATCGGGATGTGCAGGCCGGCGGGGAGCGGTCCGATGTGCTCGGAGCGCAGGACGAGGTGGGTGCCTCGCGAGGGGCGGATGCGGAGGCCGTCCACGAGGTCGCCGGCCCACACGCCGGAGGCGTTGATCACCGCGCGGGCGCGGATCTCGCCCTCCTCGCCGGTGAGTTCGTCGCGGATGCGGGCGCCGGCCCCGGTCAGTGCCAGGGCCCGGACGCGGGTCAGGACGCGGGCGCCGTGCGCGGCGGCGGTGCGGGCCAGTGCGGTCACCAGGCGGGCGTCGTCGGTGAGCTTTCCGTCCCAGGACAGCAGGCCGCCGCGCAACCCTTCGGGGCGCAGGGCCGGGGCCATGTGGCGGGTCTCCACCGTGGTGAGCCGACGCGGGGCGGGCAGCGTGGCGCGGCCTGTGCGGGCGGTCAGGCGCAGGCCGTCGCCTGCCCGGAGCCCGGCCCACGTCAGGGCGGCCTGACCCCGGGAGACGAGCGCGGTCAAGGGCAGCACGAACGGCTGGGCACGCACCAGATGAGGCGCCGTACGCTCCATCAGCACGCCGCGCTCGACCGCGCTCTCGTGGGCCACGTCGAGCTGCCCGGAGGCCAGGTAGCGCAGCCCGCCGTGGATGAGCTTGGAGCTCCAGCGCGACGTACCGAACGCCAGGTCGTGGGCGTCGACGGCGACGACGTCCAGGCCACGGGCCGCGGCGTCGAGGGCCGCTCCGGCACCGGTCGCGCCGAGGCCGACGACCAGCACGTCCACGACGCGGCCGTCGGTGGCCTCGGCCAGGTCACGGATGCGCCGCGGGGCGGACAGGGAGCTGCCGGCGGCGGGGCTGCTGGTCGGGCTCATGGGGTGAGGGTCCTCTCCAGAACGGTGCGCAGTTCGGCCAGGAAAGCCGCGGTGGTCAGATCGGCGTCGTCCTCGTCGGTCATGGTGCGCAGCGACAGCGCGAAGGACTGCAGGACCAGCAGGACGGTCCGCGCCTGGCGTTCGGCGTGGGCCTCGCGCACCGAGCCGTCTGCGTGTCCCTTGCGCAGCGCGTCCGCGAGCAGTTCCAGCAGTGCCTCCTGGCTCGCGCCGCGCCGGTCCAGCATGTAGGGCAGGAGGAGTTCGGGATCCACGTCGACGATCTTCTGGAAGAGCGGGTGGGCCCTGAACGCCTTCACCCCCGCCACCAGGCCGTCGACCAGTGGCGCGCGTGTGCCCGCCTCCGGCCCGCTCTCGGGCATGGCGTCCATCGCCACGGCGATCCACTCCCGCGTCATCAGATCGCCGACGAGGGTGCGGACGTCGGGCCAGCGCCGGTAGAGCGTCATCCGGGAGACGCCGGCGCGGCGGGCCACGTCTGTCATGGTCGTGCGGCGAACGCCGACCGCGAGGACACAGTCCCGCACGGCGTCGAGCACCACGTCGCTGTCGGAGGAGTTCTGCGGAACCGATCTGTTGTGACGAATAGGCGCCATGTGTAACAGTGTAACGCCCGGACCCGCTCCGGCGGCAGACCCTCGGAACTGTGTGAGGACGACAGGCATGGACATGCTGTGGAACGGCTGGGGCGACCCGGCGAGGGCGACGCCGCTGCCCGACAACGTGACCGGGTTGCTGCGCGACTGGCTCGGCGTCACACCCCACCCTGTCGCCTCGGCATCGCTGGAGCAGGTCAAGATCGCCGCGCCCGCCCTGGACGGTGCCGCCCACCAGGCGCTGCTGTCCGCGGTCGGTGACCGTGCGGACCGGGTCCGCACGGACACGGAGACCCGCCTGAGGCACACCCGCGGCAAGTCCACCCCGGATCTGCTGCGCATCCGCACCGGCGACACCGGCGACGCGCCGGCCGCCGTCGTCCTCCCGCAGAGCCACGACGAGGTGCTCGCCGTGCTCCGCGCGTGCGCGCAGCACAGCTTGCCCCTCGTCCCGTTCGGCGGCGGCACCTCGGTCGTGGGCGGACTCGTCCCCGGCGGCCGAACCCCCTTCGTCGCCCTGGACCTGCGGCACATGAACCGCCTGCTCGACCTCGACACGGTCTCCCGCACCGCCACGCTCGAACCGGGACTGCGCGCCCCCGAGGCAGAGGCCCTGCTCGCCGAACACGGCTTCACCCTCGGCCACTTCCCCCAGTCCTACGAGTGGGCCACCATCGGCGGCTACGCCGCGACCCGCTCCAGCGGACAGGCCTCGGCCGGCTACGGCCGCTTCGACGAGATGGTGCTGGGCCTCACCCTCGCCACGCCCGAAGGCACTCTGGACACCGGCCGGGCCCCGCGCTCGGCCGCCGGCCCCGACCTGCGTCAGCTGCTGCTGGGCTCGGAGGGCGCCTTCGGCGTCATCACCTCCGTCACCGTCCGCGTCCGGCCCGTCCCGCAGACACGCCGCTACGAGGGCTGGCGCTTCGCCTCCTTCGACGCGGGTACCGCCGCACTGCGCCGGCTCGCCCAGGACGGGCCGCGCCCCACCGTCCTGCGGCTGTCCGACGAGACCGAGACGCTGATCGGCCTCGCCCAGCCGGATGCCATCGGCTCGGCCGTCGCACAGCAGAGCGCCGGGTGTCTGGCCGTGGTCGGATTCGAGGGCACCGAGGACGACACCGCGCGGCGCCGGGCGGGTGCCGCGGCCGTCCTCGCCGAGTGCGGCGGTACCTTCGCGGGCGCGGAACCGGGCGAGCGCTGGGCGCACGGCCGCTACTCGGCGCCGTACCTGCGCGACTCGCTCCTGGAAGCGGGCGCGTTCGCCGAGACGCTGGAGACCGCCGCCTACTGGTCACGGCTGCCCGCTCTGTACGCGGCCGTCCGCGACGCGCTCACCGGCGCGCTCACCGAGGGCGGCACCCCTCCGCTGGTCATGTGCCACATCTCGCACGTCTACGAGAACGGCGCCTCCCTGTACTTCACCGTCGTCTCCGCGCAGGGCGACGACCCGGTTGCGCACTGGGCGCGCGCCAAGCACGCCGCGAACGACGCGATCCTCGACGTGGGCGGCACCATCACGCACCACCACGGCGTGGGCACCGACCACCGCGACTGGTACGTACGGGAGGCCGGAGACCTCGGTATCGCGGCGCTGCGGGCGGTCAAGCAACGGCTGGACCCACGTAGCCTGCTCAACCCGGGCGTCCTGCTGCCCGCGGACTGAGTCCGGCCGCACTCCTTCGCTCCAGCCCGTCCCCTCGTCGGACAACAGCCCGGTACCACCGTCAGCCCGGAGGCACATCGATGCGACAGTTCACCGCCGTCGTCAACCCCACCGCGGGCGGAGCCACCGGCGCTGCGGCCCTGCTGAAGGTGGCCCGGCTGCTGCGGGAGGCGGGCGCCGAGCTGGAGACGGAGTACAGCCGCAGCCTCGCCCACGCCTGCGAACTCGCCCAACGGGCAGGGGAAGGCGGGCGGGTGGTGCTCGCCGTCGGCGGCGACGGAATCACCGGGGGCATCGGCGGTGCGCTCAGCGGCACCGAGACCGTCTTCGGCGTCATCCCGGCCGGCCGCGGCAACGACTTCGCCCGGGCCCTGGGGCTGCCCGGCGACCCCGAGGACCTCGCCAGGATCCTGCTCGACGGCACACCGCGAGCCGTCGACACCATCGAGGTCACCTCGGCCGTCCACGACCGCGCCGTCGTCCTCGGCAGCGTCTACGCCGGGGTGGACGCGCTCGCCAACCGCCACGCCAATCACGCCCGGCTGCTGCGCGGCACCGCCTCCTACTACGCCGGGGCCCTGCGCGCCATCAGCACCTGGCGTCCCGCCCGCTACCGGGTCACCGTCGACGGCCAGGAACACGCGTACGCCGGCTACACCGCAGTGGCCGCCAACTCCGGCTACTACGGCTCCGCCCGCCTCGTCGCCCCCGGCGCCCGGCTGGACAACGGCCTGCTGGACGTCGTGATGATCCACGACGCGCCGCGCCGGCTGTTCTTCGCCCTGATGAAGGAACTCGACACGGGCGTCCACGTCAACCGGCCGCAGGTGAGCGTCGTGCAAGGCAAGGAGATACGCATCGAGGCCGACAGGGAGATCCCCTACGGCGCGGACGGCGAGGTCGAGGCGGTCCTCCCGGTCACGGCAAGGGTCCAGCCGGGCGCACTGCGCGTCCTGCACTGAGAGGTGCCTGTTCCCGTCGCGGGTGAAGTTGCAACAGACCGTTCTCGAGTCCGTCAGGCACACCACTCCTATCCTCGTCGAGCACGGACCGGCCACCCTGCGAGTGATCGGAGCGCCGGTCCAGAACGTCGTCGTCATACGGGTGCTGTGAAGATCTCGACGGCATCGACTTGGCGGCGGCCAAGGTCGTCGTCGCGAACCACGGCTCTCGGTGTCACGTCAGGTGTGGCTGGCGCGAGTGGTGAGTGCGGGGCGCGAGTGCGGTTCGATAATGCGCCGTCCGCCTCATAAGGGATGTTTGTGCACCCTGGGGGCAAGACCGCCCCTTTCGCGCCGTACCGTCCGCCCCCTGGGACTGATTGTCTTGCTGCAGCACACGGCCACTCGCGCACCACTGGCCGTTCTGCTCACTGCCGCTCGTCCATCCGGGAGGGAATGTGTCCGCTGCGGACAGCGTCGCCGGTCCCGCCACCGAGGAATCCGCCGCCGCGGCACCCGGGGAACGTGAGCTCACCAGTCTCGGTACGCGTGCCGCGCGTCAGCTGGCGACCACCACCAAGTCCGAGCCCCAGATGCGGGGCATCAGCTCCCGGTGGCTGCTCCGGAAGCTGCCGTGGGTGGACGTCAGGGGCGGCGCCTACCGGGTCAACCGCCGTCTGCTGTTGCGGGCCGGCGAGGGGCGGGTCCGCTTCGAGCACAACGGCGCGGACGACGTCCGGGTGATCCCGCAGACCCTCACCGAACTGCCCGTTCTGCGCGGCTACAGCGACCACGACGTCCTCAAGGAGATCGCCGGCCGACACACGGTCCGGGAGGTCCGCGCCGGCCAGGTCCTGTGCGAGGCAGGGCAGCCCGTCACGGAGACCTACCTGGTCGTCCACGGCCGCTTCACCCGCTTCGTCGCCGGGAAGTACGGCGAGGAAGAAGTGATCGGCGTGGTCACCGACGGCCACCAGCTGGGGGACGAGGCCATCGGCCGGACCGACCCGCTGTGGCCGGCCTCGGTGCGCGCCGAGACGGCCGGTGTGCTGCTGGTGCTGCCCTCGGACGCGGTCAGGGAGTTGACCGACCGGGTGCCGTCGCTGGCCGCTCATCTGGCGGCGTACGCGGACCGGCAGCGGCTGCCGACGAACCGTGGGGGCGAGGCGGACATGCCGGTGCAGGCCGGCCACACCGGTGAGCCCACGTTGTCCGGCGGCTTCGTCGACTACGACCTCACACCGCGCGAGTACGAACTGTCCCTGACCCAGACCGTGCTGCGCGTGCACACCCGGGTCGCCGACCTCTACAACGACCCGATGGACCAGACGCGGCAGCAGCTGCGGCTCACCATCGAGGAGATCCGCGAGCGCCAGGAGTGGGAGCTGGTGAACAACCGGGAGTTCGGCCTGCTGCACAACGCCGACCACGGGCAGCGCATCAGCACCTTCACCGGCCCGCCCACCCCCGACGACATGGACGAACTGCTGTCCATGCGCCGCAAGACACGCCTGTTCCTCGCCCACCCCAAAGCGATCGCCGCGTTCTTCCGGCAGTGCAACAAGCGTGGCCTGATGCCCGGTTCGACCACCGTCGACGGGCACAAGCTGCCCGCCTGGCGGGGAGTCCCGATCTACCCCTGCGGCAAGATCCCCATCTCCGCGTCCCGCACCACCAGCATCGTCGCCCTACGCACCGGCGAGACCGACCAGGGAGTCGTCGGCCTGTACCAGACCGGCATCCCCGAGGAACACCAGCCCGGCCTCAACGTCCGGTTCATGGGCATCGACGAGGCCGCCCGCGTCAACTACCTCGTGACCGCCTACTACTCGCTGGCCATCCTCGTACCCGACGCGGCCGGAGTCCTGGAGAACGTCCAGATCGGCCGGACCGCCGACTGACCAGGTGGAGCACACGTCTATGAACAGCCCTTCGAGTACCGCGGCCGGCATCCCGCTGCCCGGCCCACCCAACCTCGCCCGGAGCATCCGGGCCCGGCGCAGCGGAGCCATTCCGGGACTGAGGTACCGGCCCGCCGCGCCCGCCGACCCGGAGAAGGTCGCGGAGATCGACCGCAGGCTCGAGGCCTGGGCCCGCGGCCTCGACCTGTTCCCCGCGGAGTGGAGCGGGGACTTCGGCCAGTTCCAGTTCGGCCGCGCCGTGGTCCTGCAGCACCCTGCGGCAGCCGACCTCGAACGCCTCACCGTCGCAGGCAAACTGCTGCTGGCCGAGAACATCGTCGACAGCTGCTACTGCGAGGAGGACGAGGGCAGGGGCGGTGCACGGCGAGGCCTGGGCGGCAGGCTGATCATGGCCCAGTCCGCCCTCGACCCCTTCCACGCCACCCCTGAAACGGAACAGGAGTGGCGCGACGGCGTCCAGGCCGACGGCCCGCTGCGGTCCTACCACTGGGCGATGAAGGACTACGCGGTGGTCGCCACGCCCAGCCAGACCGACCGGCTGGTGCACGACCTCGCCCGGCTGCACCTGGGGTACCTCGCGGAGGCATCCTGGTCGGAGACGCGTCACGTGCCGCGCGTCTGGCAGTACCTGGTGATGCGGCAGTTCAACAACTTCCGTCCCTGCCTGTCCATCGTCGACGCCGTGGACGGCTACGAACTGCCCGAAGCCCTCTACGCCCGCCCGGAGGTGCAACGCATCACCGTCCTGGCCTGCAACGCCACCACCATCGTCAACGACCTGTACTCGTTCACCAAGGAACTGGCGAGCGACCCCGACCACCTGAACCTGCCCCAGGTGGTTGCCGCGAACGACCGGTGCGGCCTCAAGGCCGCATACCTGCGCAGCGTCGACATCCACAACGAGGTCATGGACGCCTTCGAGACGGAGGCCGCAGTGCTGTCCGCCACGTCGCCGCTCCTCGAACGCTACGCCCGCGGCCTGGCCGACTGGGTGGCGGGCAACCACGAGTGGCACGCGACCAACACCCACCGCTACCGACTGCCCGACTACTGGTGACCCACGTCCTCGGCACGACCTGCCGAGGGCCGATCAGCACTCGCACCTGCACCACAGCACGAAGGAGTCAGCGTTGACCACCATGCACACCGGCACCGCGTCCGCAGCGGTTCCCACTCAGTCCACGTACCAGAACCGCATCGCGGACTACTGGAACGCCGAGGAAAACCCGGTCAACCTCGAACTCGGAAAGCTCGACGACCTGTACCACCACCACTACGGCGTCGGCGAGGCCGACCGGTCGGTGCTCGACGAACCGGACGCCGACCGGCGCCGCGAGCGGATCACCCATGAACTGCACCGGCTGGAACACGCACAGGCCGAGCTCCTCGCGTCCCACCTCGGTGAACTCGCCCCCACGGACCGGGTTTTCGACGCCGGCTGCGGACGGGGCGGCGGCAGCGTGGTCGCGAACCTGCGCTACGGCTGCCATGCCGACGGGGTCACCATCTCCGCCAAGCAGGCCGACTTCGCCAACGAGCAGGCACGCAAACGCGGCATCGACGCCAAGGTGCGGTACCACCACCGCAACATGCTCGACACCGGGCTGACCACCGGCGCCTACGCGGCGTCCTGGAACAACGAGTCCACCATGTACGTCGAACTGGACCTGCTCTTCGCGGAGCACGCCCGCCTCCTGCGCCGGGGCGGCCGCTACGTCGTGATCACCGGTTGCTACAACGACACGTACGGCCGGGCCTCCCGCGAGGTCTCCCTCATCAACGCCCACTACATCTGCGACATCCACCCCCGCTCGGCCTATTTCCGCGCCATGGCCCGCAACCGGCTCGTGCCCGTCCACGTCCAGGACCTCACCGCGGAGGCGATCCCTTACTGGGACCTGCGCCGACAGGCCGACCACCTGGTCACAGGCATCGAGGACACCTTCCTGAACGCCTATCGCAACGGCAGCTTCCAGTACCTCCTGATCACCGCCGACCGCGTCTGACGCTCCGGAGCGGGGCGGGGGGCGAGCACATACCGCCCCCGACCCGCCGCCGGCCTTCAGTCCGCCGTGGCGAGGTCCACCGCCGACACAAGGTCGGCCCGGGTCGGCGGCCCGGAGGCGCGGCGTACGACACGGCCCGCGTGGTCGAGTACGAGTACGGTCGGGGTGCGCATCACGTCGGCGCGCCGGACCAGGTCGAGACGCGCCTCGGCGTCGATCTCCACGAAGGCCACGCCGGGCGTCGAAGCGCTCACGTCGGCCAGCAGCCGCCTCGTGCCGGGGCAGGACGCGCACAAAGTCGTCGAGAACTGCACCAGGGTGGCCCGCTCACCGAGCGCCTCCCCCAGCTCACCGGCAGACAACCGCAGGACCTCGTCCCGTCCGTCACCGCGCAACCTGCCGTCGCGGCGGGCCCGGAACAGCCCGAAGACGATCACGGCCAGCGACACCGCGGCGGCCACGGTCAACCCCGTCGGATCGCCCACGGTCACCTCACCCGCCCAGGCGGGCGCGGCCGCGTACCGCGAGGAGGTACACCTCGCAGCCCAGGCAGTAACCGAAGGCGGCGTTCAACAGCGCCGCCGCGAGAGCCGCCGCGGCCGCCGTGATGCCGAGCCATGTGACGCCGGTGAGGTATCCCGCCGTGCCCACGAGCGCGAAGCCCAGACCGACGGCCTGCGCGAACCGCGGTGGCCGCTCGTCCTCGAGCTCCCTCGGCGGGCCGAGTCGGGGGCGTACGAGTCGGCGGTAGAGCCAGCCGTACGGCGACCAGCGCAAGCCAAGAGCAGCGCCGACAGCGAAGACGACGGCCTGCGCCGCGAGGAGCACGCCACTGCCCGTGCCCAGGACCAGGAAGAGGACGAGGGTGGTGAGGGCGGCGGCGAAACGAGGCCCGCGCGGGTCGACACGGACAGGCGCAGCGGGGGTTGTGCCGGGCATGACGTACTCCGGGACGGCAGAAGACGGATCCTGAGGGACGGGGGTGCGCGCGTCAGCGACACGCTGCGGACCACACCCGACCGAAGTCGATGTGAGCCCTGATCACCAGGAACGCCGCGGAGGACATGCCGGGTATTGCAGCAGCCGCGCCGACCGCCGTCAACCACCGCCCACTCACCGGACATCCGCGCCGCCGGGCCTCGCTCCCGCTCGCGCCACGTCCGGGCGACTCAGCGCCGGACGGCGAGGTCCTCGTGGACGGCTCGGGCCACCGCCTCCACGGTCGCCACGCCGGCCTTCATCGTGCTGTTGTCCTGGGTGAGCACGGTCAGCGTGTAGTCCCGCCCGCCGCCGGTGAAGGCTCCCATGCTGTGCACCCGCCAGCCGTGCGCCGCGCGCGGCAGCCAGCCGTTCTTGACGTGCGCCACGGCAGCGCGTGGTGCTCCCGCGGGGGTGCCCCAGCGCTGCGAGGGGATGACCTTGTTCATCAGCTTGAGGATGTAGGCACGCGCGTCGTCGCTGAGCACCGTGTTGCGTTCCATGATCAGGTTCATCAGCTTCTGCGTGTCGGCGGCCGTGATCTGGGTCAGGCCCCAGGCTCGCTTGCCGCCCGGCACAGTGCTGGTCATTCCCGCCGCGGCCAGGAAGCGCTGCACCTTCGTCACGCCGATCTGCTTCCACAGCGCGTTCGTGGAGGCGTTGTCCGACGCTGTGATCATCTTGGTGGCACGGCCGGCCTCACGCTGGGTGAGGTGGCGGTCGTGCTTCCGCACGTCCCACAGCAGCGTCGCCAGGAGAGTGACCTTGACGGTGCTGGCGGAGTCGAACCTCTGGTCCGACCGAAGCGTGCACACGGTCTTCGTCGACCGGTCGCGCAGGGACACCGCCGCGACGGCCGTCGTGTGCTCCAGGGAGGCCGTGATGTCCCGTTGGAGCTCGGCCGCGAGCCCTGCCTGCCCCGAGGCGCACTTCACCGGCGGCGTCGCCGCGACGGCGCCACCTGCCCCGAACCCCACGACGGCGGGAACCGCCACGCCGGAGACGATCGCTGTGGCCACGAGACGCCGGGATATTCGCGTGAGCCCCATTCGCTCCGCCCGTTCTTCCGTTGCTGTCGGTCGCTATGGGCGACCAGTCTGGATGAGTGGCGGTATCGAATGGAACGTGACGTTCGCTACGGACTGTCCGCTCGGCATGGGCCCTCGGACCGTCGGACCGGTGGTGGGATATCCTGCAGCGCACCTGTCGGCGCGCGCCGCGCGACCGTGCCGGAACGCGGCGGGCCCGCCGGGCCGCGGCGGGCCTGCCCGAAGCAGCGCAGGCCCCAAGCGGGCGGGTCCGAAAGGCCTCTGGCCATCGGGCCGCCGTGCGCGGGTGGGCCGAAACCCGGGATCGCGGACGGCTGCCATCCCGACTGTCTTGCCGTGGGCGGCTCCCGCTCCGGCGGACCTGACGAGCCTGTCGCGCAGCCTCCCCCTGGTACGTAGGACGCCGTCCGGTGTGACGAAGGACTCGCCGACCGGCCGGCGTTGACACCCGGGGAGAAGGGGCGACACCCGACCCGCCCCCGTCAGGGCACGCGGGCGGTCCACTCCGGCGAAGCGAACTTCGTCCGTGCCAGCTCCTGTGCGCGGGTCATTTCCTCGTGCGTCACCTTGCCGTCGCTGAGTCCGTACCGGAGACGGAACGAATCGATCATCCGCGCGATCACGGCCTCCCGTGCCAGACCGGTCTGCCGACGCAGCGGGTCGACCCGCTTCTTCGCGCTCTTCGTTCCCTTGTCCGACAGCTTCTCCCGACCGATGCGCAACACGTCGAGCATCTTGTCCGCGTCGATGTCATAGGCCATGGTCACGTGGTGCAGCACGGCGCCGGCTCCGCCGTCGGGTCCCACGATGCGCTTCTGGGCGGCGCCGGCGATCTTGCCCTGCTCGGTGGCGATGTCGTTCAACGGCTGGTACCAGGCGTTGATCCCCATGTCGCCGAGTGCGCCGAGCACCCAGTCGTCGAGGTAGGCGTAGCTGTCCTGGAAGGACAGGCCCTGAACCAGCGCTTCCGGGACCGACAGCGAGTAGGTGATCGTGTTGCCGGGCTCCACGAACATCGCCCCGCCGCCGGAGATGCGGCGCACGACTTCGATGCCGTGCCGGTCCGCGCCGTCGGGGTCGACCTCGTTGCGCAGGGACTGGAAGCTGCCGATGATCACCGCCGGGGCGCCCCACTCCCACACCCTGAGTGTCGGCGCTCGGCGTCCCGCGGCGACCTCGGCCGTGAGGACCTCGTCCAGCGCCATGTGCAGTGCCGGAGCCTGCGGTCCTTCGTGGATCAACTGCCAGTCGTAGTCGGTCCAGTCGGTGGCGTGCGCGAGGGCGCGCCGCACCGCGACGGCGATGCCCTCCGAGGTCAGCCCGTACATGACGGTCCCCTCGGGAAGCGCCGCGTCGATCCGCGCCGCCAGTCCGGCCGCGTCGGTGTCGGCGGGGGCGCCGTCCAGGGCGTCGTTGACGGCGTCGAGCGCCTCGTCCGGTTCGAGGAAGAAGTCGCCCGCGACCCGTGCGTGCCGTAGCACGCCGTGCTCGACGTCGACGTCCACATCCACGACGACGAGCTTGCCGCCCGGAACCTTGTACTCACCGTGCACGGCTTTGCCTTCCTTTTGTATTGCCGGGAAAACCGCGCCCGGCACGTGGATGTTCCCCGGACGGTGACCACTCGTCCGCGGACCGAGGCGCCGAGACGGGGGTCAGGACATCGCGGGGTGCCAGCCGGGTTCCAGGCAGTCGAGGAGTGCGCGGAAGGCCGCGTCGGCCCGGTCCCAGTGGTCGTCCACCAGCGGGGCGACCAGGAGGCCGAACACCGCGTCGGTCAGGAGCGTGGCCTGGGTCAGGGCCCGGCCCTGCTCCATGCCGAAGTCGCGGAAGACTGACGCCAGCAGGTTCGTCCATCCCGTGACGACATCGTCCAGGACGGGCCCGTACCGGTCCGGATGGAGGATGCCGGCGCTCATGATCTCGAGGTAGAGAGGCAGTGAGGCGCGTACGTCGGGGTCGCTGAACTGCTTCCACACCTCCTCCATCAGACGGCGCAGACCGGCGGCATCCGCGGGCGGCCCGACGCTGCGCAGAACCTCGCGGGCCTGCAGCAGGGGCCGGCGCTCGTAGACGGCGAGCGCCTCGGCGATCATCCGTTCCTTGCTGCCGAAGTAGTAGAGGAGCATGCGGTCGCTGGTGCCGAGGGCCTGGGCCAGCCGGCGCAGGGAGAGATCCGCGAGTCCGTTGCGCAGCACGTACTGGCGGACGTGGTCCAGGAGGCGGCGTCGCTTGGCCGGGTCGGGTGGGCGTGACATGGGGTTCCTGGTTGCACCGGGGCGGCGACCTTCGTGCGCCCGATTTGGGAGCTTGGCGAGGTCTTTACTGTAGCACCCGTTACGTGTATATTTTAGGTGTAGCAACTGCTACATGAATGAGCCGGGACATGGGCGACTCACCCGCCGACGGCTCCCCACCACCAGCACAGTAGGGACTGATTTCCATGGCCGCCCAGGCCATCGGCCTGCTCAGCGCCTTCTGCCAGGCGGCACGGCCCTCGCACGGCGACGCCCCCTCGCGGGCCGCCAGGCAGCGGGCCCTGTGGTCGCGCATCTTCGCGCCCCTGCGGCCGTTCGACGCCCCGCGCTGCCGCGCCAGCGCGTGGGAAGCGTCCTGGCCTCTGGGGCGGGAGCTCACCTCGGTGCGCGACGCCCGCCACCTGGTGACGGCGCAGCTGACCACCTGGGCCCTGGACGATCTCGCGGACACCGTCGAACTGCTGGTCAGCGAGCTCGTCACCAATGCCCTTCGGCACACCCGCGGCCCGCTCAGGCTCAACCTTCAGCTCCGCCGATCCGGGCTGGTGTGCGAGGTCGAGGACACCGAGCGGACCGGCCCCGTACGCTGCGTGGTCGACGCGGATTCCGAAGGCGGGCGCGGCACCGAGCTCCTCGACCTGCTCGCGGACGCGTGGGGAAGCATCCGGATGCCCACCGGCAAGACCGTCTGGTTCGCAGTGCATGTCGAGGAGGGCACCGGGTCGCGGACACTCTAGGCAAGCCGTGTCTCAGCGGGAGGTGAGAGGAGTCTCGGACTCGACGCGGGTGAGCTTTTCGGGGTTGCGGACGTAATAAAGGCCCGTGACGCGGGCGTCGTCCACGCAGAAGGCCAACACGCCGTCGATCACGCCGTCCAGGCGCAGGACGAGTCCGGGGTTGCCGTTGACCGTCGTGTGCTCGCCGCTCAAGGTGCCGCCGGCCTTGTCGACGCTGCCGGCCATGTAACGGAGCACGTTCTCGGCGCCGACGACCGGCCGCAGAGCCGCCAGCTTGAGACCACCGCCGTCGCTGACGAAAACGACGTCCGGGGCGAGTGCGTCGAGCAGCCCCTGCAGGTCCCCCGTCACGAGCGCCCGCTGGAACAAGTCCAGCGCTGTCCGGGCCTCCTCCGGGGAAGCCGCCGCGCGCGGCCGACGGGCGTCGACATGACGGCGGGCGCGGTGGGCGGTCTGGCGTACGGCGGCGGGGCTCTTGCCGATCGCCGCCGCGATCTCGTCGTAGCCGAAGTCGAAGACCTCGCGCAGTACGAAGACGGCGCGTTCGGTCGGTGAGAGCGTTTCGAGGATGAACATGAGCGCCAGCGACAGGTTCTCGGACAGTTCGACGTCCTCGGCCACGTCCGGCGCGGTGAGCAGGGGCTCGGGCAGCCAGGGGCCGACGTAGGCCTCCTTGCGCCGCTTGAGTGAGCGGAGCCGGTTGAGTGCTTGCCGGGTCGCGATCCGTACGAGGTAGGCACGCTGGTCCCGCACCTGCGCCAGGTCGACCCTGACCCACCGCAACCAGGTCTCCTGGAGGACGTCCTCGGCGTCCGCCGCCGATCCGAGCATCTCGTAGGCGACGGTGAACAGCAGGTCGCGATGGGCGAGGAACGCCTCGGTCGCGGAGTCGGTGACATGGTCGTTCATCGGCGTGCGCTTCACTCTCTCTCGCGGTCGGCGTCCTTGGGCCGGACCGGCCGGTCCGGCCCAAGGAGCGGGTCTTGGCAGCTAAGCCGGACGTCGGGTGCCGGACGGCGTCGTGCGGTGTTCCGGCTGGGGCGATTCCACGCGAACGGTGCTCTCGCCGCCGGATGCGCGGGGGCCGGCCTTGCGCGCCCCCGACAGCAACTTGTCGAGGGTGAACTGGCAGGCGATCTCCTTGACGCCGGCACCGGGCCGCCCGCTGACACTGAGTGCGTTCACCTTGTCGTTCGGGTAGGAGAACTGGGTGACGCCCTCCTTCCGGCCGAGGCTCAGGCACTGCCCGGCGAAGAACATCCGGACGGGAGCGGGCTTCTTTGCCGCGATTCGGCGCAGGATCGTGGCGGCGGCCGCCGGGCCCAGTTGCACGGCGGCCTGGCAGCTCATCCGGAACGGCCGGTCCGTCATCACCGCCGCGTCGCCTGCGGCCACGATACGCACGTCGTCCACGCTGGTCAGCGTCGCGTCGGTGACCAGACGGCCTTCGGCGTCGGTGCGCAGCCCGCTGCGGGCGGCCAGATCCGGGACACGGAATCCCGCGGTCCAGATCGTCACCGCGCTGGGCAGCTTCCGGCCGTCATCGAGATGTACACCGTCGCGCGTCACTTCCGTCACCCGCGCACGGGGACCTTCGATGACGGTCACACCCAGCTCGGCGAGCCGGCGGGCGACCGGGCCGCGGACCCGGGCATGCAGGGAGGGACCGAGCACGCCGCCGCAGACCAGGGTGAGCTTGCGGCCCGCTTCCGCCAGCTCCGCGGTGGTCTCCAGGCCGGTCGGGCCGGCCCCGATCACGGTCACCGGATCCGACGCGGGCGTCTCGGCCAGCGCCGACCGCAGTCGTTCCGCCCCTTCGAGGTCCGACACCGCATGAGCGAACTCCGCCGCTCCGGGCACGCCAGGATCGGAGGCGCCACTGCCCACCGCGTAGACGAGGTAGTCGTAGAAGAGCGTGCCACCACCCTCCAGCGACACCTGGCGCTCGGCAGGGTCGATCCGGATCGCGGTGTCGACCACCAGCCGGACGTTCCCGCCCAGCACGTCGCCGAAGCCCTCGACCGCGTCATCGGAGCCGGTCACGAGCTGGTGCAGGCGGATGCGCTCGACGAAGTGGGGACGCGGATTGACCAGGGTCACCGACACACCCTCGCGCCGAGCCAGGCTGTTGGCCGCCGTGACGCCCCCGTACCCGCCGCCGACCACGACCACCTCGACGTTTCGGTTCATCATGTCTCCCTCGCGTTGTGAACTCGGCATGGAGACACCAGAAGCGCGTCCGGTGTAACAGCGTGCGGATGAGACGTAGCGCACAGGGGCTCGGCTGAAATCGCCGCCGTGGGACACCGCAGGCAGCTGTTGCGGACCCTTGAAGCAGGCACTTATCGTGATTAGTAAGTAAGTGTGACTGTCATCCCTCTGAACCAAATGTGAGCGGAGAGGGTGCCGGGCACCGCACGGAGAGACCGGTAGGCAGCATGGCAAGCCGTCGTAACCAGCCCGGGCTCCCGCTCCCCCGTGCCCTCGACGAACTGATCCTCACCATGGTCCTGGTGTTCGCGGTGGTGACCATGGTGCGCTGGCTGCGCGATCCGGGCTCCCCGCTGTACGTGAGCGACCTTCACCTGGCACTGCTCGTCGTGGCCGTTGCCTCGGGCCTGCTCGTCGTCGCGTTGATCCTCTCGCCCCCGGACGGCGCAGCGGGGGCCACATGAATCCCGCGGTCACGGTGGCGATGTGGCTGATGGACGTGTTCCCCGGTCGCAGTGTCCTCGGCTACCCCGCCGCGCAGATAGCGGGCTCCGTCATAGAAGCCGGCTGTTTCATCGCCCTGACCCTGGTCATCGGCTTCCTCCTCGCCCATCCGTCCTTCGGGAGATGGCTGCCGTACGTCGTCGGTCTGTCCATCGCCCTGATCATCGCGGGACTGGGAACGCGGAGCGGAGGTTCGGCCATCCCGGCCCGTCACTTCGGCCCGGCCCTGTTCGCCGGGAGCACCAGCCAGTTCTGGATCTACCTTCTGGCCCCGGTCCTCGGGGCTCTGCTGGGTGCCTCCGTGCACCACCTGCTGATGCGTCGTTTCCACACGCACCAGCCCCTCACCTACAAACTCTGCGGGCCCACTCAGCACTCCGAGCGCCAGGACGAGTCGGCATGAGAGACGTCATGGAATACCCCCACGACCCACCGCGCGTACCCGGGAGTCGGGCGGGCAGATTGCCCGCGCCGATCCCGCTCAACTTCTTCGGGATGCCCTTCGGCCTGGTCGGCCTCGCGAGTGCCTGGCTGACCGCCGCCCAGTACCAGCGCGTGCCACGAGCCGTGGGCGAGGCGTTGCTCGTGCTGTCGGCCGTGGTGTGGCTGCTGGTGACCGTCGCCTACCTCTGGCGCGCGGCGCGGTCGCGTTCCCTGTCGCGGGACCTCACCGATCCGGTGGGCGGACCCTTCGCCGCCCTGTGTGTGGTCGTACCGATGGTGATCGCCGCATACGGCCTGTTCCCCGTCGAACCGGTGGCCGGCCGGGTGGTGGTCGATGTCTTCCTGGCCCTCACCGTGCTGCTCGGTGCCTGGTTCACAGGCCAGTGGATCTACGGACGGGTCGACGTCGACCGGTTCCACCCGGGCTACTTCCTGCCCACCGTCGCGGGCGGACTGCTGGCCGCGGCGTCGGCTGCTGCCGTGGGGCAACACCGGCTGGGCGTCATGATGTTCGGCCTGGGATCGATCTGCTGGCTCATTCTCGGCTCGGTGATCATGGCTCGGCTGCTGCTGCGCCCCATGCTGCCTCCGCCCTTGCAGCCGACACTGGCGATCGAGATCGCCCCCGCGGCCGTCGCCAGCATCGCCTACTTCGCCCTCTTCAGTGACTCCATCGACACCGTCGCGACGTTCCTCGGCGGCTACGGCCTGCTGATGGTCCTGACCCAACTCAGGCTGCTGCCCGCCTACTTGAAACTGCCCTTCATGCCGAGCACCTGGGCGTTCACCTTCAGCTGGGCCGCGGCGGCCTCCGTGGGAATCCACTGGGCCGAGCGCCTGCGGCCACCGGGAGCGGGCGCGTACACCTACGTCCTGCTGGGTCTCATCAGCGCACTCGTGGGTGGTGTCGCCGTACGCACCGTCATGGCCGCCGCCCGGCGTCAGCTCCTGCCGGCCGTGCCACCCCCGCCGACGACGGAGCAGCAGGCGGCCGCGGGCTGACGGACCGGACGGACGGGGAGCTCACCCGCCGGACTCGGCCTGCCTAAGACGCTCGGCCAGCCAGCCGCGAGTCACACCCCAGGCGTGTCCGTCCAGGTCGACCACGCCGAAGTGATCGGCTCCGGGCGACTCGACCAATGTGACGTCCGCGCCCTTGGCCGTGGCGGCTTCCGCGTACGTCCGGGCGTACGCGGGCGGGATGACCTCGTCGGCCATGCCGTGCAGGGCGAGGACCGGAACCCCACCGTCGGCGAGCAGAACGGGCGAAGCGACCGCGTACCGCTCCGCGTGCTCCGCGACGCCGCCTCCGAGCAGCAGCCGGGCGACGCCGTCCCCGGCCTCGGCGGCCACGGCCGGCCACACCTCCGGGTGGGCCGCCGGCGGCGCGCCGCGCGGCGGCTCGGCGTCGAGGTCCGTCAGAACGCTGCCGAGTCCCACCTCGTCGGCGTCGACCAGGTCCAGAACTCCGGCCAGCGACACCGCACCGATCGGCTTGATCCCGGGCCGCGCACCGGGGACGCCTTCCGGCAGCGCGGCGCGGTGGGCGACCCACGTGGCGAGGTGCCCGCCTGCCGAGTGCCCGACGACCAGCACACGGCGGGTGTCGATCGCGGGATCGAGATCGGCGACGGCGTCCACGGCCGCCGCGACGTCGTCGAACGTACCCGGCCACCCACCGCCGGGTTCGCCGATCCGCCGGTACTCGATGTTCCAGACGGCGAACCCGAGGGACACGAGATCCTCGGCGAGCGGAACCGCCTCCCGGTGATCGAACATCGCCGTCCACCATCCACCGTGAACGAGCACCACCACGGGGAAGGGCCCGTCTCCTTCGGGGAGGTACAGCTCGCCGACCTGGGAGGGCTCCGTGCCGTAGGCGATGGTTCGTACGGCTCGGGGACCGTCGGCGGCGTCGTCGTAGCGCACACCGCTTCGCACACTGACAAGTTCGTCGATCGTGGCGAAGAACGCCGCGATCTCGGGGAGGTTGGCGCCCTTCGCGCGAGAGGCGTCGAAGGCATCGGCGTCCGCCCACTCCACCATGTCCAGCCAGGTGTTCTCGGCGACACGGACGAGGCGCGCCGCGATGAACCCCCGCCGGTCCGTGCGGAACGCGGAGAGCATGGCGGGCCGTGCGGCCAGCATCTTCGACGTTCTGTCAGGAGCGACGACGAATGTCGTCATTTCGATCACGGACATCTCGAGCTCCTCAGCACATTGGTAAGAATCCTGATAGTCACTGAACTTGACTATTCACCGTAGGCGCCGGTGCGACGCGCGGCAACCCGCGCGGTGCCCCTGGCCGATATCGTCAGCATGAGTGACTATTCAGGCAGGTGAAGGAGTTCACGCACAGGGAGACGCGACATGCGGCGCAGTGAACGCAAGGTGGCGGACCCGGACGTCGGCATCATGAGCGCTCGCCTGCTCTTCTCGGTCCAGAAGGAACTCTTCCAGGCGCTCGCCGAACAGGGTCATCCCCGACTGCGCCCCCAGCACGGCGCCGTCCTGGGGTTCATCGACGAAGAGGGCAGTCGGGCGACCGAACTCTCGCGGCTGTCGGGAACGCACAAGCAGGTCATCGGGAACCTGATCGACGAACTGGAGGCCCTCGACTACGTGGAACGGCGTCCCGACCCCAAGGACAGGCGCGCCAAGCTGGTCACGCCCACCGCGCTCGGGCGTGATCAGATGCGCAAGTCCGACGCCATCGTCGCCGCCATCGAGCGGCGCCACGCCGAGGTGATCGGCGAGCAGGAGTACGAGAACTTCAAGACCGCCTTTCGGCGGATCACGGCTCTGCAGAAGAAGCAGTTCGACGAGGCGCCCACTCGGCGGGAGCAGCCTCCCGAAGCCGCCGCGGAGCCGGCCTGAGGCGCTTGCGCGGCGTCGCGACCGTCCTCGCATCCCAGTCGCCCGCGCTACGGCGCGACCCTCACCAGCTTGCGGTTGAGGAACTCGCCGATGCCGAGTTCCGACAGCTCGCGACCGAACCCGGAGTTCTTGACTCCTCCGAAGGGCAGGCTCGGCGAGTCGACGAAGCAGGAGTTGATGTACACCATGCCGGACTCCATGCGACCCGCGACCTGTCGGGCGTGCTCGACGTCGGCGTCGAACACGTAGCTGCCCAGGCCGAACCTGGTGGCGTTGGCCAACTCGATCGCTTCCTCCTCGCTGTCCACGCCGTAGAAGGACAACACGGGCCCGAAGGCCTCTTCCTCGTAGAGCGGGTTGTCTTCTCTGATGTCCGTGATGATCGTCGGCTCGAGGAAGAACCCGGGGCGGTCCACTCGGTTGCCGCCCTGAACGACGCGAGCTCCCGCGGCCTTCGCGTCCTCGATCTGCCGCAGCAGGACGTCAAGCGCGCGCTCGCTGGACAGCGGGCCGAGCAGGGTGTCCTCGTCCCTCGGATCACCCACCTTGATCGCGGCGAAGCGCTCCTTCAGCGCGGCCAGCACTTCCTCGCCCCGTTCCCTGCCGACCACGATCACGCGCTTGACGTTGACGCAGCCCTGCCCCGAGTTGTAGGTACGTCCCATCACGACTTGCTCGACCGCGTGCTCCAGAGGTGCGCCCTCCAGAATGAGAGCGGGGTCGCTGCCGCCCAGTTCCAGGACCGCCTTCTTGAGGTTACGCCCGGCGCGCTCGCCGACCGACGCCCCCGCCCTCTCGCTACCGGTGAGGGTGACGCCGCGCACGCGGAAGTCGTCGATCAGCCTGGCCACCTGGTCGACGTCGCAGAAGAGATTCATGTAAGCCCCTTCAGGGGCTCCCGCCTCCTCGAAGAGTCGCGCGAAGGCCAGGGCGCACTGGGGCACGCTCTCGGCGGGCTTCATCAGGATCACGTTGCCGGCGACCAGTTGGGGCGCGGCCACACGGGCCAGCTGGTAGTACGGAAAGTTCCACGGTTCGATCGCCAGGATGACGCCGATCGGCTCGGCGACCAGCTTCGCGCCGGGCTCACCGGGCAGCGGCCGCTCCGCGAGGAACTGCTCTCCGTGCTCCGCGTAGTAGTCCAGGATGTCGGCCGCGAGATCGACCTCGAAGTAGCCGAAGCGGGTTACCTTTCCCATTTCCAGGGTCAGGTATTCCACGTATTCATCCCGCTTCTCCCGCAGGATCTGAGCGGCGCGGCCGACGACGCGGGCCCGTTCCGCGACCGGCCAGTACTTCCAGTCGTCGTGGTAACGCCTGTCGGCGGTTTCCAGCTCATGGAGAATTTCCTCGTCCGACTGCAGCGGGAATTCCTTCACCAATTGTCCGGTTGCCGGATCGGTGGTACCAAAGCCCATTTTCCACTCCTTGGTATGGGGCCGCACAGCCGCATTCATTTATTGGCGTCCCCGTCGAACCTCATCCGGTCGGCGTTCGGTTCGATCCAGTCTTGAGCTCGACGCCACCATACCTCCGCGGTCGGCTTCAGTCCTGTTGGATCATCGAGAGTTCCGGCCTTGACGATCACGAGATCGCGTCGTTCATGAAGGATCGTGAGAATCGGCGTGCCGCATTCGCCACAGAAAAGCCTGTCGCGCAGATTTCCATTTTCCGCTCCGGCGGTCTGATAGACCTTCGGCGTGCCGATGATTTCCAGGGCTTCGCGCGCCACCAGTATGTTCACCGAGAATGCCGCACCAGTGTGCCGCTGGCAATGGACGCAGTGGCAGAGGACCACGGTCTCGGGCTCCACGTCGAATCGGTAGCTGACCGATCCGCACAAGCAATGTCCGGTGCGTTCGCCGTGTGCCGGCGCCGGGACTGTGTCATTCATATGGATGCTCCCTGTCTCTCGACCAGGGTTTCCGAGACGTCGCCCTGGCACAGGATCGAGAGTGCTTCCGGCGGACGAGGTCGGCCAGACACCCGTTTCGCCTACGCCTCGCAGGGCTATCCCCGACAAGAACACGGGGCATGCCCTGCGCGCGGTCGCCGGCGCGCGCTCGCCTCGACCGCCCTGGGCCCAAGTCCCCTGCCGGCCTTGGAACCGCGCATCCCTGCGGCCGCTCAGCCACTCCGGTCCGCGGTACGCCCGGACGCCAGCTCGGCCAGCAGTGAGGTGACCACAGGGTCGGTCGATGGGGCCATGTCGACGGGGGCGGGGTCGAGCAGCCACTGGACCTGGAGGCCGTCCATGACGGCGATGATCGCGTTCGCCGCCGCCCGCACGCGCCCGGCGTCGGCCTCTTCCGGTGCCCATGCCTCGATCAGCCCCTCGGGGCGAGGAAACCGCGCAGGCCCCCGTAGCGGTCGCGGAAGTAGCTCTGCGCGGGTGCTCGTCGGTGACGGATTCGGCCGACAGGACGGCGTACGGCCGGACGATGCCCTCCCGCTCGGCGTTGCGCCGGGCGGTGTCGACGAGGTGGTGCAAGAACCGCAGCCTTGGGGGCGTCGGGTTCCCCGTTGCTCGATGTCGCGCTGGTCGCGCGGCTCGTGGACGCTGGTGAGCAGCAGCGCCTTGGACCGGAAGTAGTGCAGGACGCCGGCCTGGGTCAGTCCGGCCCGCTCGGCGATCTCCGCCAGGCGTTGTCGTAGCCGCGGGCGGCGAAGGCGTCCATGGCGATCTGCAGGATGTCCTGCTGCCGCTGCCGGGCCTCGGGGCCGGGCGGGACACACCGTCGACAACTCATCGACCGCCAACGGCGCCCGGCTGTGCCAGCAGCCCTGCTCCGGATCCGCCGCCCAGACGTTCACGCTCTCCGGCTGAGCCTCCGGCGCCTCACACGCCCGCGGGGCCCGGCGCGCCGAGCCGGGCCCCCGGACAGTGCATCCCCCGGGCCTGTCGGCTCACAGGCGGATGATGACGAGGGCGATGTCGTCGCGGGCTCCGCTGGTGACGCTGAGGCGGTCCAGCAAGGCGTCCGCCAGTTCGTCGGGGGGCAGCGTGCTGTCCTTGGAGAGGGCTGAGGTCAGACGGGCCAGACTGGCGTCGATGTCTTCGTCGTGGCGCTCGATGAGCCCGTCGGTGTAGAGCACGAGGGTGTCGCCCGGTGTGTAGGTCAGGCCGGCCTGGGGGCGGGGGACGTGGTACGGACGGGCACCCAGCGGCGGATCGGTGGCCTGGTCGAGCAGTTCCCAGGTACCGCCCGGGTGGACCAGGACGGGGGGCAGGTGCCCGGCATTGCTGTAGATGATCAATTGGCTGCGGGTGTCGATGAGTACCTTCACCGCGGTCGCGGCGGTCGCGCCTTCCAGGGAGCGGGCGTACAGGCCGAGGACTTCCAGGGCCTGGGCGGGGCTCGGGATGGCCCGGATGGCTGCGCTCAGAGCGCTGCGGAGCATGCCCATGACGGCCGCGGCCTGCAGTCCGTGCCCGACGACGTCTCCGACTGCGGCGGCGTAGCGGTCGGGCGGCAGGTCCACGACGTCGTACCAGTCGCCGCACACGTTGAGGGACGTCGTCGCGGGCAGGTACCGCACGGCCATGTTGGTGTGCCGGTCAAGGTCAGGGGCCTGGAGCATGGCTTCCTGCAGGGCGACGGCCACCTGACGTTCGCGTGCGTGGGCCTGGCGCAGTTCCTGGTTCAGCCGGTGCAGCTCCTGGGCCCGCGCGTAGAGCTCGGCGGCCAGGCCCTTCTCCCGGTCGGTGAGCTCCTCCGTGAGCCGTCGCGCCCGGCGTGACTGGATGAAGGCGGTGACGTCCTCGGACCGCTGCACGATCCACGACACCCGGCCGTCCGGCCCGAGAACCGGAGTGTGGACGTCCGACCACCACCGCTCCTCGAACCCACCCAGCTGATCAGACGCGGGGAGGTCGTACCGCTGCAGCACCAGCGTGTCCGCGACGCCGGTCTCCTTGACCCGGAGCAGTGACGCCATCAGGCGCTGCGTGTCGTCGGGGGTGTCGGGGTTCGGCGGCAAGGCGTCGAAGAAGTACTTGCCGATCAGCTCTTCCCCGGCCCGCCCTGTGGCCCGCACGTACGCCTGGTTCGCGTGGCGGATCACCAGGTCCGTGCCCAGCACCAGATATGGGCTCGGTGCGGCGTCGAAGAAGGCTGTGAAACCGATGTCCGCTGCCATGGCGCTGTTCTCCCAGGCCGCAGGGGCCATTACCCGCTCCTCCCAATTTACGAGCGATACGACCGCCGGGCGCATCGGAGCGGCCGCGGGGTCGTCGTCCCGGCGGGGGGACGGGTGCGAAGCCGTGCAAAGGCGCCCTGGCGGGGTCTCCCGCGGAAAGCGACCACTCGATGCGCGAACAACCGCTGGGCCCGTCTGCAGCGCCTCGGAGCGCACCTCGCGGCCGCGATCGCTTGGTGAGCCAGCTCAGCCGGCTGTGGCCGTCACCGCAGCGGGCCGGGGGACGTGTCAGCGGACGCCGCGGATACGGATCGGGCCGCGGGCCTTCGTCGGTTCGACGGGCCGGCCGGACTGAGTGATCTCGACGTGGCCGGCCGTGACCAGGCGCCGGGCCGCGCGGCGGGCCGGTTCCATCAGTGCGCGCCAGCCGTCGTCGTCCCCCTCGTACACGGCCCGGGCCGCGTCGGAGGGGCAGATCGTCGCGGTCGGGCCACGGCGGTCCAGCAGTTCCAGAATGGCCCGCTCCAGGCGTCGGTCCGTCTGCCGGTCGCTCACCCCGCCAGTGTCGCACCGGCGGGGACGGCCTCGAACCGACGACGCCGTCGAGGCCGCTCTGTGGCTCACCGCTCCTCCCGCCGTGGCCCCGTGGCCCCGTGGCCCCGTGGCCCCGTGGCCCGGCGGGAGTCTCACTTAGGCGCTACAACCTCCAGTTGCCGCCCGCTCGTCCACTCCGCGGCCGCCCCGGCCTTGGGCCCACGGCCGAGGGCGAGCGCCGCGAGCGTCACACCCGCGCGGGGCTCTCGTCGAGGAAGCCGCCCGACTGGTGCTGCCAGAGCTTCGCGTACACACCGTCCGTGGCGAGCAGTGCGTCGTGCGTGCCCTGTTCGACGACCCGTCCCTGGTCGAGGACGACGAGCCGGTCCATGCCCGCGACCGTGCTCAGCCGGTGCGCCACCACGAGCGCCGTGCGCCCTTCCATGAGTCGCCACAACGCCTCCTGGACGAGGATCTCGCTCTCCGAGTCCAGGGCGCTGGTCGCCTCGTCCAGCAGCAGGATCGGCGCGTCACGCAGGATCGCCCGGGCGAGCGCGACCCGCTGGCGCTGCCCGCCCGACAGCTTGATCCCGCGCTCCCCCACCATGGTGTCGAAGCCGTTCGGCAGGGCGTCGGCGAACTCCGTGACGTGCGCCGCCTCGGCCGCGCGGCGGATCTCGGCGTCGCCGGCGTCGGGCCGGGCGAAGGCGATGTTGTCCCGCAGCGTGCGGTGGAACATCGCCGGGTCCTGCGGCACATAGGCGATCGTGCCGCGCAGGTCGGCCTGGCGCAGTCTGCTGATGTCCTGACCGCCGATCAGGATCCGTCCGCCGTCGATGTCCGTCATCCGCAGCAGCAGCCGGGTGAGTGTGGTCTTGCCGCCGCCGGACCGCCCCACGAGTCCCACCCGCGCGCCGGTGGGCACGTCCAGGTCGAGGCCCTCGAACAGGGGCCGGCCGCCGGCGTGGGCGAAGGTGACCTTCTCGAAGCGGACGTCGGCCTCCCGCCGCAGCAGCGGCTCCGGCACGGGCGGATCGAGCACGGTCGGCGGCGTCAGCAGCAGCTCGGTGAACTGGGCGGCCTCCGTCATCGAGCTCTCCAGCCTGCGGTAGATCTGGTTGAACTCGAACATGATCCGGGTCGCGTTGGAGTAGTAGGTGAACGCGACCACGATCGCCTCCACGCCGTGCGCGCCTCCGGCGAGCATGACGGCGAGCAGCAGGCCCAGTGCGTTGGTCAGCACCGACATCGGCGCGACGAACGTGTCGATGCGCAGGTTGCCGTAGTCCCACGACCGCAGGGTGAGCCGCCGGGAGGCCGCGACCCGCGAGCGATGCTCTGCGGCCTCGCGTTCCTCAGCGGCGAACGCCCGTACCGTGTCCATGTTCATCAGACTGTCGGCGACATGCCCCGACACCCGGGCGATCGCCTCCTCACGCTGGTCGACGAGCGCCTGGCGGCGCCGGATGAGCGGCACCACGCAGACCGCCGTCAGCGCGATCATCACCAGGAGCCCGACGACGAGCAGTGGTTCGTAACGCCACAGCACCACCGCCCCGAACGCCAGCGGCAGGAAGCTGCCCACGATCTGGAACGTCAGCGTGTCGACGAACTGCTCGAATCGGGAGGCGAAGCTCAGGACGCGCTTGGTCAGCGACCCGGCGAAGTTGTCGTGGAAGAACGCGGCGTCCTTGGCGAACAACTCGTCCATACCGATCACGTACAGATGCTCGATGCCGAGGGCGTCGAGGCGGTTCAGACAGTGCAGTGCGACGCGCCACAGGGCCTCCGCGAGCAGCAGCACCCCGACGAAGCCCAGGACGTACGGCAGTGCCGAGGCGACGGTGAGGTCCTTGTCCCCCGCGATCTCGCCGACCAACTTGGCGACGATCAGCGGCGCCACGTAGTTGATCCCGATGTTGCCCAGCGCCGTGAGCAGCATCGCCGGTGCGGTCAGCCACCGCAAGCGGGTCAACTCCCGGCCGTAGTAACGAAGTGCGAGTAACACCGAGCGCTTGCCCGGCAGCACCCTGCGCGATTCAGGCGTTCCCATCCCACCTCCCTCAGTCGTCGTGGGCGCACCCGCGACGGTTACGTGGAGTCACGTAACGGATACGCAGTGTCCCGCGACGCGACCACGCCGTCCAAACGTTTTCGGGCCGGTGACCGCGGAGGGAGAACGTACGACCGAAGCGCGTACGCAGCTTCCCACTACCCCAAGTAACATGATCAACTCCTGCCTCAGGCGTATCACCACGTCCCCCACGCACCCGTACAGCCGCCGCCCTTCCAGTCGTCGACTCCAAGGACATCGATGTCATCTCCGAGTGACGCCCTGCATCAGGCGCGCGCCGATTACGAGCACCACACGCGGACCTGCCGGCAGTGCCATGTCGACACGGTGCCGTGCGCCGTCGCCAAGCACCTGCTGCGCCTGTACAACAACGCCCGACGAGGCGCCGCCCGCCCGGGCAACGACCACTGACCGTCGACTCCCGCCCCGGCCCCGGTGTCTCGCGCACCGGGGCCGCACGGCGTCCGGCGCAGGATGCGTATCGGCGGTCATACTGTGACTGGTTCATGCTGACGCTCGTCAGACAGCTCACCGCGAGGGCGACCGGTGTCGCCACAGGGGGAAGGCAATGACCAAGCGAACGGGCAGGGTTGTCTGCGACCTCACGGTCTCGGCCGACGGGTACTCGGCCGGGCTCAACCAGACCGAGGAACGCCCCTTCGGCGACGACGGCGGCGATGGCTCGGGCGGCAGGATGCACGCCTGGATGTTCGACACACCCGACGAGAACCGGGCCGAGCTCGAACAGATGGCCGCCGCCCAGGCATTCATCATGGGACGCAACATGTTCGGCCCGGTGCGCGGCGATTGGGACCAGCCCTGGAACGGCTGGTGGGGCGACGATCCACCGTTCCACGCACCGGTGTTCGTGCTGACCCACCACGCGCGCGAGCCGCAGCCGATGGACGGCGGCACCACGTACCACTTCGTCACCGACGGCATCGTGTCGGCACTGGCACAGGCACGCACGGCAGCCGGCGACGGCGTCGTCGCGATCCACGGCGGCGCGACCACCGTCAACCAGTACCTCGCGGCAGGCCTGATCGACGAGCTGCGCCTCCACATCGTGCCGTTCACACTCGGCGCCGGCACACGGCTTTTCGAGGGCGTCCCGCCGCTGGAACTCGAGCAGGTGAGGTCACGGTCGGCGAGCATCGTCACGCATGTGACGTACCGGGTGCTGATCTGAGCGACGAGCGGCCGCCCGTTCGCTCCCCGCGGCAGGCCTACCCAGCAGTAGGAGTGGGGTTGGGCAGATCCGCGGACCCTGCGGCTCCGAACAACCTGTGAGGGCCGCGTTCGCCCTCCTTCAACCGATTCACCGGCGTGCTCCCGGTTGCCTGCTGCGGAAAGGTGAAGTTCATCAGGCAGACGGGCCTGCACGAGGTGCGCTTCTCTCCCGGAGGAGCCACTGTCGAGCAGAGCTGAGGGGCGGCCATGAAGCGTGGAAAAGACCCAGGCGCGAAACGCGACGCGCCGGTCCGGCGTACCCGGTCGTCGGACGACGCCCGGGTGGACGAGCTGCTGGTTCGCGCTGCCCACGGTGACGAACAGGCCTTCGCCGGGGTGTACGACGCGCTGGCACCGCCGGTGATGGGACTGGTCTGGCGAGTGCTGAGGAACGAGGCGCTGGCGGAGGAGGTGACCCAGGACGTGATGGTGGAGGTATGGCGTACCGCCGACCACTTCCGCGCGGAGCGGGGCCCGGCCCGCGCCTGGGTGCTCACCGTCGCCCACCGCAGGGCGGTCGACCGGGTGCGGTCCGTCGCCGCCGGCAAAGCCCGCGAGGTGCGCACAGCCGTCCTGGAGCAGGAGCGGCCGTTCGACACGGTGGCCGAGGAGGTCGAGGTCCGCGAGGACTACCGCGTCGTCTTCCGCTGCCTGTCAGGCCTGGCGGGGCACCTGCGGCTGCCTCTGGTACTGGCCTACTACGAAGGGCTCACCTACACGGAGGTGGCCGACTGCCTCTCCACTCCGGTCGGAACCATCAAGTCGCGGATGCGCCAGGGACTCCAGCGCTTGCGTGAGTGTCTGGAGGGTCGGTCATGAGGCACCCCGAGGACCCTTGCACGGATGTCGGCGCGTACGCGCTGCACGCCTTGCCGCCCGATGAGCGAGCGGCCTTCGAGAACCACCTGGCCACCTGCGCGGCGTGCCGGCGCGAGGCCGACGAGGCGTCGCGGACCCTCGCCTGGCTGGGCTCCGCCGAGGCTCGGGAGCCCTCCGCCGACCTGCGCCGGCGTGTCCTCCAACGGATCACGACCGAAGGCCAGGAGCGACCCGTCGCCCCGCGGCAGGATCGCCTCGGGCAACGGGGCCTGCTGGTCGCGCTGGCCGCTTCCGTGGCGGCAGCCGCGGGGGTGGGAGGCATCGCCTGGTGGCAACACTCCGAAGCCGACAGCAACCGTGAGCAGATCGCCGACGCCCAGGCCGACACCCAGGCACTCGTCGGCCTCCTGGCCGCCACCGACGCCAAGATGAGCACCGCGCGGCTTGCGGACAGTGCCACGGCCAGCGTGATCGCCTCCCGGGCCCAGGACCGGACCGCGTTCATCGCCTCGGGCCTGCCGCCCCTTCGCGAGGGACAGGTCTACCAGCTCTGGTACGAACGGGCGTGGGAGTACCGACCCGCAGGCCTGCTGCACTCATCGGGTGGCCGTCAGGCCCAGGTCCTCGCCGGGCCCCTGAACGGGGCCACCGCCGTCTGTGTCACCGTCGAGTCCGCCGAGGGCGCGCCGCAGCCGACCACGACGCCGCTCGCCAGGATTCCGGTGCTCAGTTGATCTCACGTGCGCACTCGTCGCCCGGCGCGCAACCGCGCGCCGGGCCGGGATGTGCGGAAGGCGTGGGTCAGAGGATCCAGCCTTGCGCGGTGCTCGGTTCGCGGGCCGCGAGGTCGCGGTGCAGCACCTCGGAGACGTCGGTCTCCTCGTCACCGAAGACGGTCCGTACCCAGTTGGGCTGGTAGACCGTGTCGAGGTAGCGCTCGCCGAGGTCCGGGGCGATCGCGACCGATGTGAGGCCGGATGTCTCGTGGCGTTCCAGCCAGGCCATCGCCCCACTGACCACCGTGCCGGTCGACCCGCCGAAGAGGAAGCCCCGCTTCGCCAGGTCCCCGCAGGCCCGGATCGTGTCGGCCTCCTCGACGCGCACGACCTCGTCGACGTACGACTCGTCGAGCAGCGGCGGCCGGACGCTCATGCCCAGTCCCGGAATCATTCGGCGGCCCGGCGGATCGCCGAAGATGGCGGAGCCGACACTGTCCACGGCGACGATCCGCACCCGCCGGGGCCAGGACCGGAACCAGCGTGCGCACCCCATCAGGGTGCCGGTCGTGCCGACACCGACGAAGAGCACGTCCAACTCCGGGAAGAAGCGGGCGATGGCCGGAGCTGTCGTGAAGTAGTGCGCCTTCCAGTTGTCGGGGTTGGTGTACTGGCTCAGCCAGACATAGCGGTCGTCGGCGGCACACAGGGCGCGCAGGTAGGCCAGGCGCGCTCCCAGGAGGCCGCCGCTGCCGTGCTCGTGGGAAATGACGTGCACCTGGCTGCCGAGCGCTTCCATCATCTGCCGGCTGGCGAGATTGCAGCGGGAGTCCGTCACACAGACGAAGCTGTAGCCCTTGCACGCCGCGATCATGCTCAGCGCCACCCCGAGGTTGCCCGACGAGGACTCCACCAGTATGGAGCCCTTCGTCAGGATGCCGCTCCGCTCGGCGGATTCCACCATCTCGTTGGCGGCCTTCAGTTTGATCGAACCGGCGAAGTTGAACCCCTCGCACTTGAGGAACAGTCGGTGTCCGAACATCGACTCCAGGTCGACGTACAGGTCCTCCTCGTTGAAGGCCTGGGGAACGGATATGACTGGCACGATGGCCTCCTCGTCCGTTACCGGAACACCGACGGAGCGGCGGGCGAGCCGTCCTCAGCCGTACCGGCGCATTTCATGGAAGAAGTTGTCGATGATCCGCAGATCGCCGGTGCGGGCCACCTCCTCGTAGACGAACTTGCCGACCGCGAGGTCGAGCACGCCGAGACCGAACGGCGAGAACACCACCGGCCTGTCGGCCGGCACCGCGACCCGGCCCGCCAGCACGTCGTCGAGCGTGCCGAGCAGGAAGTCGCGGTTGCCGGTGAGGCTCTCGGTGAGGTGCGGTGAGGTGCCCGCCCGCAGGCAGTGGTCGACGTCGTCGACGACGTTGGTGGCGGACAGCAGCACCTGCGGGGCGAGGTCGCGCAGTGACACGTGCAGGACCACCGGGTTGTGGCCGAACCAGGCCGGCTCGTCGACGTGCGGCCGGTCGGCGACCGTGGCGAAGACGATCAGGTCGCTGTCGCGGATCAGCTCGCGCGCGCTGTCGTGCACGGTGACGCGTCCGGCTCCGGACTGCTCCAGGTACGTCCGGAAGTCCGCCGCGCTGCCCGCGGACAGGTCGTGCACACCGACGGCGTCGAAGGACCAGCCGGTGGCCTCCAGGTACGTGTGGATGTAGCGCGCGATCAGACCGGCTCCGACGAAGCCCAGGCGGGTGGGGCGCGGGCGCCCTCTGCTGAGCCGGTCGGCCGCCGAGGCCGCGGACGCGGCGGTCCTGACGGCGCTGATGATCGAGGTCTCCAGACACGCGTACGGGTAGCCCGTGGTGGGGTCGTTGAGGATGAGCACGCCCGACGCCCTGGGAATGCCCGCGGCGACGTTGGTGGGGAAGCTGGAGATCCACTTCAGACCGTCCACCCTGCTCTCGCCGCCGAGTGAGGCGGGCAGGGCGATGATCCGCGAGGTCGGCCGGTCCGGGAAGCGCAGGAAGGAGGACGGCGGGTTGACGGTACGGGCCGACCCGTGCAGGCGGTATGTCGCCTCGATCACCTCCACCATGGCCTTCTCACGTCCGTCGAGGACATGCTTGACCTGGTTCCCGGGGATGACGGCGAACGGCGGTACGGCCGGCACGCCGGCCTGGGAGACGCCCTCGTGGGCGGGACGCGCGGTGGTCATGACTCTGCCCTCCCGGGGTCGTCCATACGTACCGGGTCCGCCATGGCGACGACCACGTCCCGCGGCCCTTCGTAGGCCTCTCGGCTGTGCGCGGTGCGGATGTTGTCCACGAGCATCAGGTCCCCCGGCTGCCAGGCCCGGCGGACGGTGTGCGCTTCGTAGGCGCTGTTGATCTGCTCGACGACCTCCCGGGGCACGGCGTCACCGTTGCCGTGGCGGGTGTTGAAGGGCAGGTCGTCGGGGCCGTACTCCTCGACGAGGAACTCCCGGACCTCGGGGGCCATCGTCCACTCGTTGAGGAACGCGATCTGGTTGAACCAGCAGCGCACGCCGGAGACCGGGTGCCGCACCACGGCGCGCCGGTGCTGCCGGGTCCGCAGCGAGCCGTCCGGCTGCCAGGACCAGTCGATGTCGTTGGCGCGGCAGTACGCCTCGATGGTGCCGTGGTCCTCGGTGCCGAAGGACTGGCTGAGCGTGGCGCCGATCTCGTTGTTGTACGTGCGGGTGAGCACCCAGCCCTCCCGCTCGAACCGGTCGACGAGTTCGGCCGGCAGCGCCTGCAGCACGGCGGCGGCGTCGGCCACGGTGGTGGCGCCGCCGGTGGTGGGCGGCCGCAGGCATGCGAACAGCATCAGACCCGGGCACTCCAGGGCGTAACTGAGTTCGTGGTGCATGCACATGAGCTGGTTGGGCGGCCACGCCGACGACGAGTAGACACCCTCCGCATGCCGATCGCGGGCGGCGAACGCCTCCCGCTCCGTCACCGGTCGGTCTGTCACCTGGTGGAGGACCGACTCGACGTCGGCCGCGGTGCGCAGATCGAGGCCCCGGACCGTGACGGCGCCGTGCTCGACGAGCACGTCGCGCAGTCCGTCGCGGTGGAGGGCCACCCAGGCCGCCGCGTCCGAGGCGGCCTCGGCCTGGAGGACCGGCGGGTCGCCGGGAGCCCGGAGCGTGGTACTCGCGGCGGTCGGGGGCGGCGTGACGGGAGCCGGTTGCTTGCGGAACAGTGAAGACAGCATCGTGTTCTCCTCGGGACGGCGATCATGGTTCCGTGGGCAGGGCGGCCGCTCTGAGCAAGGCCTCGGCCGCCTCCGCCGGGCGTGTGCGAAGGAAGCGGCGGCCGCCGGACACGTACCGCACGTCGACCTTCTCGGCGAGGAGACGCCAGTCGCCGGGCGCCGGGCGTGCGGGCGCTGCCCCCCTGCCGGCCTCGCCCTCACCGGACGTGGCGGCCGCGACCAGCACGGTGACCGGCGCTGCCAGCGGCTCCACGTCGCGCGGAGGGCGGAAGGAGGACGGCACGGAGAGGAGCACGCCACGGATGGCGACCCCCTGCCGCTGCAAGGTCCGGGCCGTTTCCAGGGCCGTTTCCGCGCCGGTGCCGTCGCCCCACAGCATGATGCCGGGCGTGCCGAGCCGGACGGTCTCCGTGGCGATCCGCGCCGGGTCCGGCTGCGCGGCGACGTGGACGGTCACCGCGTTGCCGTCGCCGTCGCAGTGGTCGCGCAGTGCTTCGGCCAGCGGCGCGAAGTCCGCGCCGGGCCGGTCCGCGCCGGGGAGGCAGATCAGGGTGGCCCGCGCGGGAGCGTCCGAGGGCAGCAGCGTTCCCAGGACCTGTTCCGCTTCGGCGTCCGTGGTCGGCCGGCCCGCTGTCCGCGTGTCGACGAGACGGGCCAGCTCGGCCAGCACCGGATGGCTGGTGAGGTCACGCAGAGCGACCAGGTGATCGAGGGATACGGCGAGCCGGACGGCCGACAGAGAGGTGCCGCCCAGGTCGAAGAAGCTGTCCCCCCGGCCGATGCGGTCGGACGGTATGCCGAGGACGGCGGCGAACTTCTCCGCCAGCCGCTGTTCGGTCGGCGTGCCGGGGGCCTCGTAGGCGTCGCCGGTCGTGCCGAGTTCCTCGGCCAGCGCCGCCAGCGCCTTCGTGTCGGTCTTGCCGTTGGCCGTGAGCGGCAGGCGCGCCAACTGGTGCAGCGAGGACGGGACCATGTACTCGGGAAGCAGGTCGCCGAGCCGCTCACGGACGTCCTCGGCCGTCAGGGTCCGCCCGCTCGTGTAGAAGGCGGCGAGTTGACGCCCGTGTCCCTCCCCGGTCACGACGACGGCACCGTCCCGGACACCGGAGACCCTGAGCAGCGTGTTCTCTATCTCGCCGATCTCGACGCGGAACCCCCGGATCTTCACCTGGCCGTCGCCACGTCCGAGGTACTCGAGCTTCCCGTCGGGCAGCCAGCGCCCGAAGTCGCCTCCCCGGTACAGCCGTTCCTCCGGACGGTACGGGTCGGCCAGGTAGGCGAGCCGGGTGCGCTCGGGGTCGCGGACGTATCCGCGGCCGACACAGACACCGGAGAAGACGATGGCACCGGGAGCGCCGAGCGGGACCAGCATCAGGTCGTCGTCGACGACGTAGACGCGCACGTTGTTGACGGGCCGGCCCAGCGGGACGCCGCCGGCCGCGGGCGCCCGGTCCATCACCTCGTGATTGGTGTCGTCCGACGTCTCCGTCAGCCCGTACGCGTTGACGAGACGGATCCCGGGCCCCGAGGTGAACCACCGCTGGGCGAGCTCACTCTTGAGCGCCTCTCCCGTGACCGACACGCAGCGCAGGTCCGGCAGGTCGCGAGGGGCGCGTTCGAGGGCGGACAGGATGACGTCGAGGTAGGAGGGGACGACCTGGAGGACGTTGACCCGGCCCTCGACGATCGTGTCGAGGAACCGGTCGGCGTCGAGGACCGCGTCCTGTTCGACCAGCAGGGTCCGGCCCCCGGTCAGCAGGCCGCTCAGCAGTTGCCACAGCGAGATGTCGAAGCACTGCGAGGCGGTCTGCGCCACGACCGTGCCCGCACCGATGTCCAGGTCGTCGATCTTGGCGTACAGGTGGTTGAGCAGGCCCGCGTGCTCGCACATCGCCCCCTTGGGCTCACCCGTCGACCCGGAGGTGAAGAACATGTACGCAAGCCGGCCGGCCGGCACCTCGATCCCCAGGTCGGATCCGTCGGTCGCCTGCTCGGTGACGTCCGGGACGAGCAGCGTGCGGGTACCGGGAAGCCCGTCCAGCGCCCGGTCCAGGTTCGTCGTGGCGCCCGGCTCGGTCAGCACCAGGCCGCAGGCGGCGCGGGTCAGCATGGTGGTCATGCGCCCGGACGGGTAGTGCGGGTCGACGGGAAGGTAGGCGCCGCCTGCTTTGAACACGGCGAGCACGGCGGCCAGCCAGTTCAGGTCGCGCCCGGTCACCACCGCGACCGTGTCCTCGGGGCGCAGCCCCTCCGTCAGCAGCGCTCGGGCCAGCCGGTTGGCCCGCACGTTCAGTTCCCCGTAGGTCCATCGGCGGTCGCGGTGCACCGCGGCCACGGCGTCCGGGTTGCTGCGCACGCGCTCCTCGAAGAGTTCGTGGCAGCGCCGGTCGGGCAGATCCCGGAGCGGACCGGCGAGCCCGTCGATCAGGAATTCGATCTCCTCGGCTGACAAGAGACTGCGCCGGTGGTGCGGGGCGTCCGGGTCGGCGGCGATCTGTTCGAGTGCGGCGAGATGGTATCCGGCGATCCGGGCCGCGCAGTCCGCGTCCAGCCGGTCGGTCCGGTAGCGCAGGCGCAGTGTGTGCCGGCCGTCCCTCTCCTGTGCCGTGACGGTGAGGACGGTGCCGCTGTCACCCGCGGGCCCGCGCCCTGACGGGTCGAACACGGCCTCGGGGTGATGCGCGGTCGCTCCCGTTGTCGTGGGCGGCGGCGCGGCGTCGGCGGAGGAGCTGGACCGTGCCGACAACAGCCTCGACTCGGCTTGGTGGGCTTCCAGCAGCAGTCGGTGCCAGGTGCCGGGCCGGACGCCCACCGCGACGGGAAGGGGCGTGGTGGCGCCCGGAACCGCGTAGCCGGTGCGGACGACGGGGTCGCCGGAAAGTGTGGCGAGCACCTTGACGTGTGCCGCCAGGAAGATCGCCGTAAGCGGTACGCCGAGTTCCTGGGCCCGGTCGTGCAGGGCCGTCGTCATGGCCTCGGGGACGGCTGTGACCTGCTCGGCGGTGCCGGGCACCGGGTCACGTGTCCAGCGCGGTAGGGCCGTGAAGCCTCCCTCGGCCCATGTGCCGCCGCCGGTCGGAGCGGGCTCCACGGTCCGTACGGTGTCGGCGGTGTCGGGGCTCCCGCCGGCCGGTGCTTCGCCGCCGTGGGTCCGTCCGTCGGTCGGTGCAGTCACTCTCGCCATCACCCTTCACCTCCGCCGTCGAGGGGTGCGGGGCGCGCCGGGTTGCCCGCCCAGTGGGCCTGCTCGGGGACCACCTCGCCCTTCATCAGGAAGGAGTCCGCCGCGAGCACGGCGCCGTCACCGAGCCGCACGCCGTAGTGCATGAACGCTCCTACGCCGAGGGTGCAGCCGGAGCCGATCTCGCTGCGGTCCGACTTGAAGGCGGCGTCCTCCTGGGAGTGGCACTGCACGACGCTTCCGGCGTTGAACGTGCAGTTGTCGCCGATCGTGACCATCCCGCGTTCGGTCACGCTGAGGCCGTCGTCGAACAATCTGGCGCCGACGCCGACTCCGAGCATGCGCCACGCGAGGCCCTTGAACGGCGTGCCGTTGAGGGCCTGCACATATGTCTCCGCGGGAACCTTCCAGTACCGCTCACGCCGCCAGAAGCGGCGGTCGTAGATCGAGCAGAACAACGGCCCCGGAGGGTGCAGTGCCGTCACGGCCCGCTCGACCAGGATGAAGTACAGGACGGTGAAAGGCAGGACGAGGGCGTTGGCCAGCGCGATGGCCGCCGCGCCCCACTGCGGATACAGGCTCGCGGCGGACGCGAAGAGCAGGGTGACGCAGAAGAAGTACAGCCATCCCGCGAACAGATAGCACGCCATCGTGACGAGGTTGTGCCGGTTCTTGGCCGCCAGTCCGCGGCGCAGGCCGTCGCCCTCCGTCAACTCGTCGAAGGTGCTGTCCCGCAGCACCGACCGCGGGATCTCGAAGCTGGGTGACCCGAGGAGCCCCACGTCGTGCCGGACCGGGCCGTCGACGGGGACCATCACCTTGGTCGCCAGCAGACAGTTGTCACCGGTTCTGCCGCGCGCCGGGTAGAAGATGCGGTTCCCGAGGAAGTTGTGCGCTCCGATCGCGGTCCGCGACATACGGAAGGACGTGCTGGAGTAGTCGGCGTTCATCATGGAGAGGCCGTCGGCGACCATGGTGCCCGTGCCGACCACGCTCAGGAACGGGCTCTCGTGCTTGACCCGGGTACCGAAGTTCGACCCCGTCTGCTCCACCCGGGAGAGGTCGTACCCGATCCAGCGCAGGTAGTGCACGATGTACGTGCTGTCGCCGAACAGGCGCGTGAGGGACCTGTTGTTGGTCATCAGGAGGATCATCCGCTGTACGGCGTGGTGGAAGCCGTACAGCGGATACGTCCGACCCGGAACGACGAACCGGGCGAGCAGCCGCGGGACGGTGCCCAGGACGACGAGGCTCGCGGGCACGGCGCAGGCGAAGACCACGGCCGTCACCATCAGCACGTCGCTGTAGAAGCCCCAGCGGGCCAGGGACGTCTCCGCCTGCACCAGGGCCCGGTTTCCCTCGATGAGGCGGGAGAGGAGCACGTCCAGGCAGCCCACCACCAGCGGCACGTACGCCAGCATCGCGGTCAGCAGCAGCAGAGCACCGTGGACCGCGCGCCGCAGGGTGCCGCAGCGCATGGCCTCGACCGGCTGGAAGTCGGCGTCCGTGGGCTGGCCGGGCGAACCGTGCCAGTGGGCGCCGTCCGGAACCTCCTGCCCGGTGTGCAGCGAGGAGGCGTGGCCCAGCTGGGCCGCGTCGCCGAGCCGGGTGCCGATGTCCAGCACCGTCGCCTCACTGACGACCGCCTCGCGGCCCAGGGTGACCGGACCTGTCTCGATCACACCGTCGTGGGCGCGGTAGCCGCTGATCAGCGAGTCCTTGCGAATCAGCGCGCTGTCACCGATCGTCAGCAGGTCGGTGCAGACGGGCATGCTCCGCGACAGGATGGTGACCCCTCGTCCGATGCGGGCACCCAGCGCCCTCAGGTAGAACGGGTAAAGCGGCGACCCGGCGAACAGCACGATCGGACTCGACCGGACCAGCGTCTTGACCAGCCAGAAGCGGAAGTAGGGCAGGCTCCAGACACGTATCCGCTGTGGTTTCCACCGGCCGATCAGCAGCCACTTCGCGATCACGGGCACGGCGCACATGAGCACCAGCAACGCGGCACCGAACACGACGGACCGCAGATAGGCCTGCAACAGGCCGTGCCCGCTCGAGATCCAGTCGTAGCCCCATGTGGTGACCACGGCCAGGAGGCCCGCGTAGCCGAGATAGCTCAGCAGTTGCAGCACGCCGCACAGCACGTAGTGGGGACGGCCCGTCGCTTCCGCGGGTGGCCGTGTACCGGACGTGGTGACCGGCGGCGTGTTCGGGACCGCCTCCTGACGTGTCCCGTCCGCCATCGCCGTCGCCAGGGCGTTGATGGTCGGATGCCGGTAGACGTCGCGCATCGACACCGACGGCAGGTCGGACCGCTTCCTGACACGCGCGCAGAAATGGGCCATGACCAGGGAGTCGGCTCCCAGGTCGTTGAAGAAGTGGCTGTCCAGAGGCACCTCGTCGAGCTGCGCGACATCCGCGAGCAGCCGGGCGAGCGTCACTTCCGTACCGGGGACGGCGGCGATGTCCAAGGCCCCGAGGTGCTGTCCCGTCATACGCACTCCTTCGGCTGGCGGCGGCCGACCGTCCTGTTCTGCCACGTATTCGTTGCCGAGGGCGCGAGGTATGAAGGAGCCGGCCAGGTTCTCGCACGGTGTGCGTCAGGTCCCGCTCAGTGACGTCGCGCGCAGGCGCGGAAGCAGGTGACGGCGACCGAAGCGTGGGTGCTTCTTCGGGCCGACGGTGACCGGCGGCCCGGCGTCCGGCATAGAGTTCCCTCGGCACTCGTACGGCGTGTGGGGGAGACACATGGGGGTTCGGACCGTTCCGAGGTGGGCGTCGACACTCGACTCCGTGGTGGTCTACGCGCAGGGCGCCCTCTGCCGCCGGCTCGCCCGCGGCTGCGTGCCGGTGGACGGGCGGGTGCGGGTGACCGGCCTGCCCCGTTCCATGGACCCGGGCTCCCTGCGGGCGCGCGTCGTAGGCACCACCGGGGTGCGTGTCACCGAGGCCAGGGTGGAGGTCGAGGCGGAAGCGCCCGGCTCCCGCCCGATCGGCGAGCTACGGCATGAGGTCGAGCGGCTGCGCGACGTCCGGCAGGCCCTCCACGCCCGCCGGAGCAGACAGCAGGGGGTGATCGAGGAGGTGGCGGCGCTGCGCCCGGTGCCGCCGCCCCGCACGGAGGACGACCCGCATCGCCGCACTCCCGTCGACGCCTGGCTGGAACTCGCCGACTTCGTCGACGACCGGTTGACCACGCTGCACTCCCGCCTGCGCGAGCTGGAGGAGGAGCTGAAAGGCGTCGAGCACGATCTGGACGTCGCCACGGACAAGCTCTCCCGCGCCTCCACCGACGCGCCCGCGGCGCATGTGGAGACCGCATTGTGCGCGGTGGTGACCTTCACCGGCGCCAGTGACACGGACGTCGAGGTGGAGGTGGAGTACGGGGTGCCCGGCGCCGTCTGGGTACCGGCCTATCGCCTCACCCACGGTCAGCGTGACGGCGACGGACGGCTGCTGCTGCGTGCGGCAGTCGCCCAGCGCACCGGCGAGGACTGGAGCGGCGTGCGCGTCTCGCTGGCCACGGCCGACCTGCGACGCCGCGCCGACGCGCCCCGGCTCCGCTCGCTCCGCATCGGACGCAGCCAGCCCGTCCCCGCGCCTTCGGGCTGGCGCGAGCCCCCGCGAGGGCTGGGCGACCTCTTCACCGGGTACGACGCCGCAGGACCGCGACCGATCGCCGCCGTGGGCGCGGAGACCGCCGTGGGCGCCGGGACGGTCGGTACCGGCGCTGCGTCGGGTCCCCTTCCGCCCCCGCCCCCGCCCCCGCCCACGGCGGGCTACGGCGCGCCTTCCACCGCCCTGCCGACCCCCGGCGGCGCCACGGCAGGTCCCGCACCCGCGGTACTCGGCAGCCCGGCGGTCGGCGGCGGGCCTTTGGCGTTCGGGCGGGAAAACGCTCCCCGCACCGGCGCCCGGCCCTCCCCAGCCCCGGGCACCGCCCCGGCAGCCCCCGGCCGGGCGGCGCCGCCACCGTCGCCCGCCCCTCAGCTCGCACCCCCCGCACCCGTGGCTCCCCCGGCAGGGCCTCCGCGGCCCAGCGGTACCGACCTCGACTACGCGGCACTGGTCCTGTGCGGACCCGACGCGCAGGAGGAGCGCCGGGGACGGCTGTTCCCGGACGCGGCCTTCGACCCGGTGACCTCCGAGCACCGCCGACGCGCCGAGAGGACCTCCGCTCTGCCCCTGCCGGCGAACGCCGCACGCCCCCGCGAGTCGGCCGGTTCCTTCGACCACCGCTACGACGCCGCCGCCCGCGCGGACATCCCCTCGGACGGCACGTGGCACACCGTCACCGTCGGCGAGGTGCGGGTCGGTCTGCGTACCGAGTACCTGTGCGTCCCGTCGGTGGAGGAGGCCGTCCACGCGACCCTGGTGCTCGCCAACGACACCGATCAGGCACTGCTGGCCGGACCGCTGGAGGTCGCGGCGGACGGGGACTTCCTGGTGACCACCTCACTGCCCACCCTCGCTCCCGGCGGTGTGTGCCGGGTGGGCCTCGGCCCCGAGGAGGCCATCAAGGTCACTCGCCGAGCGAGCCTGCACGAGTCGACCTCGGGCCTGCGCAACAACGTGACCGTGCTCGACCATCACGTCCACGTCGAGCTGGCCAACCGGCTCACGGTCGGCGTCACCGTGGAAGTGCGCGAACGGGTACCGGTCACCTCCGACGCGGACGTGCGGATCGAGGAGAAGGCCGACTGGACGGCACCGGCGGAGGGCGGCGCGGCGGCCGAGCGGCACACGCCGGGCACCCGCCTGTGGCGGATCGAGCTGCCGGCCCGCGCCACCGCCGCCCTCGACGGCGGTTACGTCATCCGCATCCCGGCCGGCAAGGCCCTGACCGGCGGCAACCGCAGGAGCTGACCCCTGATGTCCATGAACCCCGAACCGATCCCCGTCCCCGTCACCGCCGTCACCTGCATGGAGGACCGGGCACACGTCGAGCGCACCGTCCTGCTCGACCTGGAAGCCGGCACCCAGCGGCTGCGTCTCGGGCCGGTCAGCGCCCTGGCCGTCGACCGCAGCCTGCACGCCGAGCTTGCCGCCGATCACCCGGCGGCCGTGCTCGACGCGAGGGTCGTACGCGCATGGACACCGCGGGGGCCGGGCCCCGCAGCCGACGACTCCGTCCTGCGTCACCGCGTGAGCGCGATCGAAGGGGAACAGCGTGCGCTGGAACAGCGACGCGAGCGCCTGCACGCCCGCGTCGACCTCCTCGGCCGGCTCGCCACCGATCTGCTGCGCGAGATCGGCGAGGGCGCCGGCCGCGGAGAAGCCGAGCAGGCCCGCTGGAACCGCGAACTGGACCGAGTCGACGGCGAACGCGACACCCACGGCGAGCAGCTACGCGCGGTGAACGCCCGGCTGACCGAGCTGGCCGCCGAACTCTCCGACACCCAGCGAGCCCTGCGGCTCGCCGAGACGGAACCCGCGGAGCTGGTCGGCCACGTCGAACTGACCGTCCGGGCGGACGGTGCCGGCCCGGCCGGGCTCCGTCTGACCCACCTCGTCCCCTGCGCCCTGTGGCGGCCCGCCTACCGTGCCGTACGCGACGGTGACTCGCTCACGCTGGACACGGACGCAGTGGTCTGGCAGCGCACCGGCGAGGACTGGTCGAACGTACGCCTGACCCTGTCGACGGCCCGCTCCGCGCGGGCCACGCAGCCTCCCCGGCTCGAAGAGGACAGGCTGACACTCCAGGACCGCTCCCCCGCCGAGCGCCGCACCGTCCACGTCGAGCTGCGCGAGGAAGAGATCACGGATCTCGGTCCCTCCCCCGTGCAGGGACTGCCCGGGGTCGACGACGGCGGCGAGGTCCGCGTCCTGCAGTGCGGCGCCCCGGTCTCCGTACCGTCGGACGGACGGGCCCACCGCGTGCCGTTCTCGTCCTTCACGACCACCGCGAGCAGCCAGTACGCCTGCTCGCCCGAGCTGTCCCCACTGGTCGCTCAGATCGTGCGGTTCGACAACCGCTCCGGACACGCACTGCTCGCCGGGCCCGTGGACCTCGTCAGCGGCAGCGGGTTCAGCGGTCGCGGCACTCTGGACTTCACCGCCCCCGGCGCCCCCGTCGAGCTCGCCTTCGGCAGCCGTGACGACCACCGGGTCCTGCGGGAGACCGAGGAGACCCGCGACACGGCGGGCCTCGCCCAGCGGACCGTCCTCACCCGCACCGTCCGGCTCCACCTCTCCCGCTTCTCGGCACCCGCCGAACACGACGAACACGTGGTGGTCGTCCGCGAGCGCATCCCCGTCCCGGAGACCTCGGCGGTGGAGGTGAACCTGCGTGACAAGGCCTGCTCCCCCGCACCCGACGAGGTCGACGCGGACGGCATCGTCCGCTGGAACGTCCCGCTGCCTCCGGGAGGCCGGCGCACCGTCACCCTGGTCTACGACGTCACGGCGAACGCCAACGTGAGCGGCCTGTGACCGTCGAGTGATCCGTTGCCACTCCTCGCTCATCCTGTCCGGACAAGTTGGGCGGTGGTCTTTACCTCTCCCTGAAGGACCCTTCGTGCACCGGCCATCCGTTCTTGCCGGACGACCCGAAGGCCGTCGTCACCGACTCGGCCGCCGCGGCGTCCGCCTGGGCCACGGGTGAGAAGACCTACAACGGCGCGATCAGCGTCGATGTGGACGGCAACCCGCTGGCCGCCCTCGGCCGGCAGGCCAAGGCCGCCGGCAAGGCCACCGGACTGGTCACCACCGCGCAGGTGACCGACGCGTCGCCGGCGGCGTTCTTAGCGAACACCGCCAACCGTTCGGCGCAGGACGAGATCGCCCGTCAGTACATCGAGGTCAGCAAGCCCGACGTCATCCTGGGCGGCGGCGAGGACTGGTGGCTGCCCGCGGGCAGCCCCGGCGCCTCAAGGACCAGCCCGCCGAGGACCGCTCCTCGTTGGCGAACGACTGGAGCACCTCCGGCCACACCGGTGTGGACGTTCCCGTGACCGCGGCCGGACCTCTGTCCGACCGCTTCACCGGCAAGCACGCCAACACGTACGTGTACGACGTGCTCCGCGAGGCACTGACCCGCCGCTGAGCAAAGGTCAGCAGGGCTGCGCACCCACCGTGCAGTTGGGCGGATCCTGACCGGTCCACACGGTCAGGATCCGCGTCCGCGTCTACTCGGCGCCCTGTTCGGCACGGAACTCCGGCGTGCGCCCCGGTGCGGCGGCCGCCAGGGCCTTCGTGACCTCCGCGACGCCGGCGCGCAGGCCGTAGACGGGAGTGCCGGGCTGCTGGCGCCAGGAATCATCGAGCCCGCCGGCGTCGACCGTGTCGAAGCCGATCTCGTCGATCAGGGCCATCACCTTGCGCTTGGCCGCCTCGTCGTCGCCGGCCACCGGCAGCGCCATACGGTCGGGAGCGCCCGCGGGGAGGGCGCGCTCCAGGATGTCCTGGGCGAAGGTGCCGTTGAAGGCCTTGATCACGGGGTGCCCGATCCGGCGTTCGGTCCAGCGGCTCTCGGTCAGGCCCTCGTCCTCGATCGCGGCGATCCGGCCGTCGCGCTGCTTGGGGTAGTAGTTGCCGGTGTCGATGACCGCGACGCCTTCGGCGGCCCCGTCGAGGATGCCGGGCGCGAGAGCCGGGACGGCCTTCATCGGGACCGTGACGACGACGATCTCGGCGCCGCGGGCCGCCTCCTCCGCCGGGACAGGGGTGGCACCGGTCTCCTCGGCCAATACCCCCAGGGTGTGGGGGCCGCGTGAGTTGGCCACGAAGACGTCGTGACCGAGGGCGGTGAGGCTTCGGGTGAGGTTGCCGCCGATGTTGCCGGCGCCGATGATGCCGATTCTCATGACAGGACCTTCCGGGTTCGACCGCTCGTACTCTCGCGCGCAACGCCGGAGTGGATGCGGCTATTCCGGCGGGTGGGCCAGATGAGTCACGGCCTCCCCTCCCCCGCACACCCTGGACTGTCCGCGCACCGGAGCGCACGGTATGCAGGTGGTGTCCGAGACTCAACTCCCCTGTTCTCCGGAGGACTTCGTGCGATTCCTGCCCCGCTCCCCGTCCGGCTGGACCATGGCCGTGTTCGGTGTCCTCGCCGCCGTCATGGGTGCAGTGGGGCTCATCGCCCCGGATTCCCTCCTGAAGATCATGGGGTTCACGCCCGTGGCGGGCTCCCGAGCGCAGGCAGATCACACCCTGGTCTTCGTGACCGCCTCCTCCATGGCAGCGCTCAACATGGGCGTGTACTACGTCCTGGCCGCGCTCTCCGACTGGAAGCCGTTCTTCCGCTGGACCGTGCCCTTCCGCTTGCTGACCTGCACGGTCTTCACGCTCGCGGTGATCGGTGGCCGCGCCCCGGCCGGCTTCCTCGGCGTGGCCGTGTGGGAGGGGATCGGCGCGGTGGCCACGGGCGCCGCGCTCCGCCACGAGCGGCAGCGCACCCGACCGACGGCAGATGGTCGGGCGCGGCCTCGCAGTGGTGGAGAAGGGTCACGGAACGGCGGGTGACCTGGGTAGGCGGGAGGATGGAGTGGCCCACGCACCGCCCCCCGTCCGCCCCGCGCAGGTGGATTGCTGCGCGGGGCGGGATGGCATGCGGTGACGGCGCACCCGCTGTCGGCTGTCGGCTCAGGCGAGTTCGACGAGCAGATCGCCGCCCTCGACCTGCTGGATGCGATTGATGGCCAGTCGCGCCACCCGTCCGGACTTCGCGGCGGTGATCGCCGCTTCCATCTTCATCGCCTCGATGGTGGCCACCGTTGCCCCGGACTCCACCTCGTCTCCTTCGGCGACGGTGAGGGTCACCACGCCGGCGAACGGAGCCGCGACGTGACCGGGGGCTGCCCGGTCGGCCTTCTCGGTGGCGGGGACGTCCGAGGCGGCCGCCCTGTCGCGCACCTGGATCGGCCGCAGCTGGCCGTTCAGGGACGACATCACGGTGCGCATCCCCCGCTCGTCCGCGTCACCGATGGCCTGCAACTCGATCAGCAGCCGCACACCCCGCTCCAGGTCGACGGCGTACTCCTTGCCCGGGCGCAGCCCGTAGAAGAAGGCCTTGCTGTCCAGCACGCTGGTGTCACCGTAGGAGTCGCGGTGCGCCTCGAACTCCCGGGTCGGTCCCGGGAACAGCAGCCGGTTGAGGGTCGCCCGCCGGTCCTTCGCCAGTCCGTCGCGGTCGTCGGCGCTCAGCTCCCCCACCGGCTTGGCCTCGGCACGGCCCCGCAGGGCCCTGGTGCGGAAGGGCTCGGGCCAGCCCCCGGGCGGAGTGCCCAGCTCACCGCGCAGGAAGCCGATGACGGAGTCGGGGATGTCGAACCTGTCGGGCTCCGCCTCGAAGTCGTCCGGGGCCACACCGGCACCCACCAGGTGGAGCGCGAGGTCACCGACCACCTTCGACGAAGGTGTGACCTTGACCAGGCGGCCGAGCATCCGGTCGGCGGCGGCGTACATCGCCTCGATGTCCTCGAAGCGGTCGCCCAGGCCCAGCGCGACAGCCTGGGTGCGCAGGTTGGAGAGCTGCCCGCCGGGAATCTCGTGGTGGTAGACGCGGCCGGTCGGCGAGGCCAGACCCGCCTCGAAGGGGGCGTAGACCTTGCGGACGCTCTCCCAGTACGGCTCCAGGTCGCTGACGGCCTGGAGGTCCAGGCCCGTCGGCCGCTCGGAGTGGTCCGTCGCGGCCACGATCGCGGACAGCGACGGCTGCGAGGTCGTACCGGCCATCGACGCCACCGCCCCGTCCACCGCGTCGGCGCCGGCCTGGACGGCGGCGAGGTAGGTGGCGAGCTGGCCGCCCGCGGTGTCGTGGGTGTGCAGGTGGACCGGCAGGTCGAACTCGCGGCGCAGGGCGGACACGAGTTTCGCCGCGGCCGGCGCCCGCAGCAGACCGGCCATGTCCTTGACGGCCAGCACGTGGGCACCCGCGTTCACGATCTGCTCGGCCAGGCGCAGGTAGTAGTCCAGGGTGTAGAGCCGCTCGGCGGGGTCGGACAGGTCGGAGGTGTAGCACAGGGCCACCTCCGCGACGGCGGTCCCGGTCTCCCGTACGGCGTCGATGGCGGGCCGCATCTGGTCGACGTCGTTGAGGGCGTCGAAGATGCGGAAGATGTCGATGCCGGTGGCGGCCGCCTCCTGCACGAACGCGTCGGTCACCTCGGTGGGATACGGCGTGTAGCCCACCGTGTTGCGGCCGCGCAGCAGCATCTGGAGGCAGATGTTCGGCGCGGCCTCCCGCAGGGCCGCCAGGCGCTCCCACGGATCCTCGGCGAGGAAGCGCAGGGCGACGTCGTAGGTCGCGCCGCCCCAGCATTCCAGGGACAGCAGCTGGGGCATCGTGCGTGCCACCACCGGGGCGACGGCGAGCAGGTCCTTGGTGCGTACCCGGGTGGCGAGCAGCGACTGATGGGCGTCGCGGAACGTGGTGTCGGTGACGCCGATGGTCGGTGACGCGCGCAGCCAGCCGGCGAAGCCCTCGGGGCCGAGTTCGGCGAGCCGCTGCCGGGACCCGGCCGGCGGCTCCCCGGGCGGGAGCGCGGGCAGTTTGGTCAACGGGTCGATCAGATCGGGCCGTTCGCCGTGCGGCTTGTTGACCGTGACGTCGGCGAGGTAGGTCAGCAGCTTCGTGCCACGGTCGGCGGAGTGCCGGGCGGTGAGCAGATGCGGGCGCTGCTCGATGAACGACGTGGTGACCCGGCCGGCCTGGAAGTCGGGGTCGTCGAGCACGGCCTGCAGGAAGGGGATGTTGGTGGCCACGCCGCGGATGCGGAACTCGGCCACGGCGCGCCGGGCCCGTCCCACCGCGGTGCTGAAGTCCCGCCCTCGGCAGGTGAGTTTCACCAGCATCGAGTCGAAGTGCGCGCTGATCTCCGTACCGGCATGGGTGGTACCACCGTCGAGACGGATGCCAGAGCCGCCCGGCGAGCGGTAGGCGCTGATCTGTCCGGTGTCCGGGCGGAAGCCGTTGGCCGGGTCCTCGGTGGTGATCCGGCACTGGAGCGCGGCACCGCGCAGGGTGACGGTGTCCTGGGCGAGGCCGAGGTCGGCGAGGGTCTCGCCGGCGGCGATGCGCAGCTGCGCCTGCACCAGGTCGACGTCCGTGACCTCCTCGGTCACCGTGTGCTCGACCTGGATGCGTGGGTTCATCTCGATGAAGACGTGGTTGCCGTCACGGTCGAGCAGGAACTCCACGGTGCCGGCGTTGCGGTAGCCGATCTGCCGGGCGAAGCGCACGGCGTCGGCACAGATCCGGTCGCGCAGTTCCGGGTCGAGGTTCGGCGCGGGCGCCAGCTCGATCACCTTCTGGTGGCGTCGCTGTACGGAGCAGTCCCGTTCGAACAGGTGAATGACGTTGCCCTGCCCGTCGGCGAGGATCTGCACCTCGATGTGGCGGGGCTCGACGACGGCCTTCTCCAGGAAGACCGTGGAGTCGCCGAACGCGGACGCGGCCTCGCGGGAGGCCGCCTCGATGGCCTCGCGCAGCTGCGCGGGTTCCTCGACGCGGCGCATACCGCGCCCGCCGCCGCCCGCGACCGCCTTGACGAACACGGGGAAGCCGACGTCCTCGGCGGCGCGGACGAGTGCGTCCACGTCGGTGGACGGCTCCGAGGAACCCAGCACCGGTACGCCGGCCTCCCGCGCGGCGGCCACCGCGCGCGCCTTGTTCCCGGTCAGCTCCAGGATGTCCGCGCTCGGTCCGACGAACGTGACGCCCGCCTCCTCGCACGCCCTGGCCAGCTCCGGGTTCTCGGACAGGAATCCGTAGCCCGGGTACACGGCGTCCGCTCCCGCACGGCGCGCCGCGCGGACGATCTCCTCCACGGAGAGGTAGGCCCGCACCGGATGCCCTGGCTGTCCGATCTCGTACGCCTCGTCGGCCTTGAGCCGGTGCAGGGAGTTGCGGTCCTCGTGCGGGAAGACGGCGACGGTGCGCGCGCCCAGCTCGTATCCCGCGCGGAACGCACGGATCGCGATCTCGCCACGGTTGGCAACCAGCACCTTGCGGAACATCCTTGATCCCTTCAGCCTGCCGGACGGGGCCCACCCATCGTGTCGGCGACACCGCTCTCACGCCATGTGAACCGGGCCACTTACGGGTCCAGCCCGAATCGCCGGACCGCTGTCCGGGCGCTCGAACGGGTTCGGGCCTCCACAGCACTCGCGGGTCAGGCCGCTCGGTCGCCCGGTGCCGACGCGGCGGCCCGCGCGCTGATCACCGCCCGTCCGCGCTCCGACTCCGGGAAGCGGCTGAGCATCGCGCGCAGTTCCCCGGCGCCGACGTAGGCGCCGAAAGGCTCGGTGCCCGGTTCGAGCCGTACTCCTTCTGCGAGGGGACCCGCCATGACGGGGTCGAAGCCGAGAGCGGTCACCAGGTCCGCGACGGTGGCGAGGTCCAACGGATCGTCGCCCGCGACGGCGATCGCCTTGCGCCCCGGCGTACCCGCGGGCTGGGCGCCGTCCTCGAGATCGTGGTAGCCCATGTGGTTGAACGCCTTGACCACGCGGGCTCCGGACAGATACGCCTGCACGATCTCGCTCGACGAGGTGAGCGGGTCGGTGAGGTCGTCGCGGATGCCGTCGACCTCCCACCAGTAGTTCATGGCGTCGATGACGAGCTTGCCCCGCAGCGCCTCGGCCGGAACGGTGCGGTACTTGCCGAGGGGGAGCGCCAGGACGACGGCGTCCGCCTGCGCCGCGGCCGCCGCGGTGACCGGGACGGCGCCAGGGGTGAGGACTTCGACGGTGAGCTCGATCTCGGCCGGGTCACCTGACCCGGCGATGAGCACGCGGTAGCCGGCTGCCAGGGCCAGACGTGCCAGCACGGTGCCGACCTTCCCGGCGCCCAGGATGCCGACCGTGCGCACGGCGGCGGCGTCGGTGGTGGTGTCGTCCATGTGTTCTCCGTTCCTGGGGCTTGGTGTCAGCCCGCGAGGATGTCGCGGACCATCGGGAGCACCTTGGTGCCGAACAACTCGACCGTGCGCAGGCGGGCGCTGATCGACTGGGCCCCGGTGGTGTAGATGAGGTCGAAACGGCCGACGCCGAGCGCCTTGATCGCACGGGCCGTCTTGCGGGCGACGGTCTCGGGCGAACCGATGTAGAGCGAACCGTGCTCGATCTCGGCCTCGTACTCCTCCTTGCGGATCGGCGGCCAGCCCCGCAGCGCGCCGATGCGGTCACGGATGACCTTGTAGTGCGGCCAGTGCAGCTCGCGGGCCTCTTCGTCCGTGTCGGCGATGAAGCCGGGCGAGTGCATGGCGACCGGGTGGGCCGTGGTGCCGAACTTCTCGGTGGCTCGCTGGTAGAGGTCGATGTAGGGCGCGAAACGCTCCGGGCTGCCGCCGATGATGGCGATCATGAGCGGGAAGCCGTAACGCGCGGTGCGGACAACCGACTGAGGTGAGCCGCCGACACCGACCCAGGTGTTCAGGCGCCCGGATTCGGTCTTGGGAAAGACGTCCGCGTTCTCGAGTGGAGCCCGCTTGGTGCCGCTCCAGGTGACGGGCTTCTCCTCCAGCAGCTTGGCGAAAAGCTCGATCTTCTCCTCGAAGAGCACGTCGTAGTCGCTCAGGTCGTATCCGAAGAGGGGGAACGACTCGGTGAAGGAGCCGCGCCCGAGGATGACCTCGGCCCGGCCGTTCGAGAGCGCGTCCAGCGTCGAGAACCGCTGGAACACGCGGACCGGATCGTCCGAACTCAGCACGGTCACACCGGAGGAGAGCCGGATGCGGCTGGTGCGTGTGGCGATGCCGGCGAGCACGGTTTCCGGAGAGGAGATCGCGAACTCCGGCCGGTGGTGTTCACCGAGCGCGAGGACGTCGACGCCGGTCTCCTCCGCGAGAACGGCCTCGTCGAGGACCTGCCGGATGGCCCGCGCGTCGGACACCGGGATCCCTGAGTCGTCCACCGGCACATCGCCGAACGTGTCCAGACCGAAGACGAGATCAGACATGGCTGGGTTCCTTGGTGAGCAGCTGCCGCACCCGCGGGGCGACTTCGCTGCCCAGCAGCTCGATCGTGCGGGCGCGGGCTTCGCGGGGGAGGTTCATGACGTCGTACTTGAGGTCGAAACGGCTGAGACGCAGATCGCGGGCCATCGTGGCGATCTTGCGTGCGACGGTCTCGGGGGAGCCGACGAACAGCGCGCCCTTGCCGACTTCCGCCAGGTACCGCTCACGGGTCGGCCTGTAGAAGCCGCGCTCCTCCGCGAGGGCGGCGACGACCGGCTGCCAGTACCGCCACCAGGTCTCGATCGCCTCCTCGTCGGTGTCGGCGACGAGCCCCAGGGAGTGCTGGGCTACGGGTTGCCTGGTGTGCCCGAACTGCTCGAGCGTGCGGTGGTGGAGCTCCACGTGGCCGGCGAAGCGCTGGGGGCGGCCACCGATGACGGCCAGCATGAGGGGGAGGCCGTAGCGGCCCGCGCGGACCACGGAGTTCGGGCTGCCGCCCACGCCGATCCAGGTGGGGATCCCACCGGGCGGCATGCGGGGACGCAGTCGCTGCTCGACGAGCGGCGGCCGGAACTTCCCCGACCATGTCACCGTCTCCTCCCGCTGAAGGCGCATGAACAGGTCGAGCTTCTCCTCGAACAGTTCCTCGTAGTCGGCGAGGTCGTGGCCGAACAGCGGGAACGACTCGGTGGCCGATGCCCGCCCCAGCACGAGCTGGGCGCGGCCGTTCGAGGCGGCGTCCAGCGTGGAGAACTCGTGGTAGAGCCGCACGGGGTCGTTGGTGCTCAGGACGGTCACCGAGGTGCCGAGCCGGATGCGTTCCGTCGCGGTGGCGATCGCGGCGAGCAGGACGGGCGTGGCGCTGTCGTTGTGGCCCGCGCGGTAGTGCTCGCCGACGCTGAACACGTCGATCCCCACCGATTCCGCGAGCTTGGCCTCCTCGATCAGCAGGCGAACGGTCTCGGCGTCGCTCAGCGGGCGGCCATCGCCGTCCGTGGCGACCTCTCCGAACGAGTTCAGCCCCAGTTCGAAAGCTGTGGCTGTCATGGACTCCTCCTAGTGGCTCCCGGGACGTCCCGTCTCGTGCGACGCAGTCTATTGCTTGACGCAGCAAACACTGACGCAAAATGCTTGCCTCGTCAAACAAGAGGGGGGTGCAGGGCTCATACGTGCGGCCGCCCGCCTCGTGGGCCCGGTCCGCGCAGCGCCGCAACCTGGCGGAAACGGGCGCAGCCCCTAGAACGCGGGGCGCGGCCCGCCACCGCGACCGGCTCGTCGGACCTCCTGTCGACGTCACACACGTGTGTGACGAGGTGGCGAGCACTCACACCGTTCCGTGTGTCTCGCTTGCCGATCATGCGCCCTTTGCGCGTGGCCACTTGGCGACATGGCGCAGAAGTGCCGGGGGGCTGCCTTTACACGGATGCGCACGGGTGGCTGACTGCGACCACATCCCGTTCCCCCTAGCCCACGAGGTTCCCTTGCGCATGTCTCCGCCCCGCAGACGCGGGCTGACAGCCGCCGTCGCCGCCCTGGCGGTGCTGACGACCACGGGTCCAGCCGCGTCGGCCGACCCGTCACCGATCTCCTCGTCCCCCTCCCCCGTCGCCACCGGCGTCGCCCCCGCGGCCGTACGTACCGTCACACTCGTCACCGGTGACAAGGTCACCGTGGCCGGGGAAGGCGACGCCCAGTCCGTCAGGTCGGTGACGGACCCGCACGGCAGGAGCAGTGGCGCCCATGTGATGTCGGTGGGCTCCGACACCTACGTGTATCCGGACGCCGCGGTTCCGTACATCGCGTCGGATGCATTGGACGAGCAGCTCTTCAATGTCACCGAACTGCTCAAGGACGGCTACGACGACGCGCGCAGCGACCGGTTGCCGCTCATCGTCACGTACACCGACGCCGCCGCCCGCTCCCGCAGCGCGAAGACCCCGGAGGGCGCACGCAAGACGCTGAACCTCAGCAGCATCCAGGGTGCCGCGATCTCCGCCGAGCATGCGCGAGCGGCCGACTTCTGGGCCTCACTGACGGGTACCGCCGCGAGAACGGCGTCCGGCGGACGGCTGGCCGGCGGCATCGCCAAGGTGTGGCTGGACGGCAAGGTCGAGGCCACCCTGTCCGACACCACGACGCAGATCGGCGCCCCGGAGGTCTGGGACGGCGGGCACACCGGGCAGGGCGTGGACGTCGCCGTCCTGGACACCGGGATCGACGCCTCGCACCCGGACCTCGCCGACCGCATAGCGGCGACGGAGAGCTTCGTGCCCGGCGAGGACGTCACCGACCGGCACGGTCACGGCACGCATGTCGCGTCCACCGTCGCCGGGACCGGCGCCGCCTCCGGCGGCACCGAGAAGGGTGTCGCCCCGGGCGCGTCCCTGCACATCGGCAAGGTCCTCGACGACTTCGGCAGCGGCCAGGACTCGTGGATCCTGGCCGGCATGGAATGGGCCGCCCGCGACCAGAACGCCAAGGTCGTCAGCATGAGCCTGGGCGGCGGGGCCACCGACGGCACCGATCCGCTCAGCGAGGCGGTGAACCGGCTCAGCGAGGAGACCGGGGCGCTGTTCGTCGTCGCGGCGGGCAACTCCGGCCCGGCGCCCTACACCGTGAGCGCCCCCGGTGCCGCCGACGCCGCGTTGACGGTGGGTGCGGTCCATGGTCCTGGCAAGGGCGTGGACCAGTTGGCGTCGTTCTCCAGCCGCGGCCCGCGCGTCGGCGACAACGCGGTCAAACCCGAACTGACCGGCCCCGGTGTGGACGTGCTGGCGGCGCGCTCGCGGTACGCGCCGGAGGGCGAGGGCGCGTACCAGACGATGAGCGGCACCTCCATGGCGACGCCTCACGTGGCGGGCGCCGCGGCCCTTCTGGCAGCGAAGCACCCGGACTGGACCGGGCAGCAGCTCAAGGACGCCCTCGTCAGCACCACCGCGAGCACTCAGCGCTTCAGTCCCTTCGAGGCCGGCAGCGGACGTGTCGATGTCGCCGCCGCGGTGAAGGGCACGCTGGTCGCCTCCGGGGACGCCTACGCGCAGGCCCGCTACCCGTACACCCCGGGTCAGACGGTCCGCAAGGACGTCACCTACACCAACTCCGGCGCCGAACCGGTCACGGTGGACCTGTCCCTGAGCCCGGGTCAGCGACCCGAGGGTCTGTTCTCCCTGACCGACACCCGGCTGACCGTCCCCGCGCACGGCACGGCCTCCGTCGGCGTCATCACCCACCTCGACGCGGCCGAGGACAATGCCGCCTACGCCGCCCTGCTCGTCGCCTCCGGCGCCGACGGCACGGCCCTGACCCGCACGCCGGTCGGAGTGAACAAGGAGGGGCGGCGGGTCACGCTGACGGTCACGGCGAAGGACCGGCAAGGCAAGGCCTTGCCCGGCACCCTCGTCCTGAAGGACGTGGAGCGCAACACCGCCCCCAAGGCGTATGCGATCGACGCCTCGGGCCGCATGGACCTGCGCCTGTCCCCGGGCACCTACTCGGCGTGGATGAACGCCGACGTGCCGGGGATCGACGGCACGCACACGCTGGGCTTCGCCATGTTCTCGGCCCCGCAGATCGACCTCGACGCCGATCGTGCCGTCCGCTTCGACGCCGCGAGCCTGCGCAAGGCGGCCGCCGTCACACCGCAGCCGACCGCAAACCAGTTCATGCGGGTGGACCAGTACCGCACCAACACCGGTCTGTTCCCGTTCCTGGACAGCTACATGCCCGAGTACTGGCGCTACGACAGCCTCTGGGTGACCCCGACGCCGAAGGTGACGAAGGGCTCGTACGTCTTCGCCACCCGCTGGCGTCAGATCGAGCCGCCGCTGACGTTCTCCTCCGGCTCCCGGACCTACGCCGACGTCACCGTCCAGAGCCTCTCCCCGCAACTGCCGGAGGGCACGGGCACGTACCGGGCGGTGTGGGCGGGCGACGGCTCGGCCGCCGACTTCCGCGAGGTGAAGGTGCGTGGCCAGGTGGCGGTCGTCCGCCGCAGCGACACCGTGTCCGCCCCGGACCAGGCCGCCGCGGCGGCGAGGGCCGGCGCCCGTCAGCTGCTGATCCTCAACGACGGATACGGAAAGCTCGACCCCTGGGCCGACCTGCCCGACGCGGCCCCGTTGCCGGTGGCCTCGCTCGGCACCGACGACAGCGCCCGGCTGCTGAGCCGGCTCCGCGAGCCCGGCACGGCGACCCTGAAGGTCGTCTCGCACCCGCACCCGCGCTACGTGTACGACCTGATCCGACACCACGACGGGGCGGTCCCGAAGGACCCGTCCTACCGGCCCGGACCCGGCGACCTGGCCCGCGTCGACGAGTCGTTCCGCAACACCACGCAGGGTCAGGCCGTCGCCTACCGCGAAGACGTCTCTCTCGTCTTCGACCGGCCCACCCTCGTCCAGCCGACACGGGTCGCGGCCCAGGGCACCCTCACCTCATGGGTATCGGCGGGCGACGGCGCCCGCTGGATCTCCTCCGCCGCCATGCGCGACCTCGGCGAACGGGGCGTGACACGCACCTACACGCCGCGCAGCACCACGAGCGAGACGTGGTTCTCCCCCATCCAGCGCCCACGGGTGCTCGACGACGGCATCAGCTGGCAGGCCCCCTACCGGGTCGGCGACATCATCAGCACGTCCGTCCTGCCGGCCTGGGGTGACTCCGGCGCTCACGCGGGCGTCGCGTGGGTCGAGGGCGACACGTCCAAGGTGTCGCTCCACCAGGGCGACCAGCTGCTCGGCGAGGACTTCAACGAGCGGATCGTCACCGCGGAGGAACTGTCACCCGACCCGCGGCCCTACCGGATCGTGGTGGAGGGCAAGCGGAACCTGCCGGACCGTCCGTACTCGACGCGCACCCGCACCGAGTGGGGCTTCACCTCGGCCACGACGGACCACACGGTCCTCACCCCGCTTCCTCTGGTGCAGCTCGACTACGCCGTGGCCACCGACCTGTCGGGCAGGGCGGACCGCCGGGCCGGCCTGGCGGTCACCGCCTCGCACCTGAAGGGCGCGGCCGGCGCGGGGGTGATCCGCACCGTGACCCTGGAGGTGTCGTACGACGACGGCGCCACCTGGCACGGGACGACGCTGCGGGAGTCGGGCGACGGCTGGAAGGCGCGGCTCGACGCTCCGTCGCGGGCCCGCTTCGCGAGCCTGCGGACGACCGCCCGGGACTCGGAGGGCAACAGTGTCGGCCAGACCCTGATCCGCGCCTTCGGCCTGAAGTAGCCCACGAGAGGGAGGAAGGGCGCTTGTCCCCGGCGACGACCCGGGCACAAGCGCCCTTCTCCGGGTGCCGGCGCGACGTCGAGGGCGTTGAAGTACCCGGTCGTCACGTGGCACTACACTCGCCAGGCCCGGCCGGCGAGCGGGCAAGCTCACGACGTGCGGAAGGCCGTGTCATGCCGGAGACAGCAACGGGGACGGGTACACCCGACGAGGAACGGACGCGGGTCGGGCCGGCCGCTCGGGATTCCGGCGTGACGGCGCCGGTGTTCGCCAATTTCCGTCAGTACCTCATGGGATGGGACCTCATGGGACGGGACGGCGAGATGCGGGACGGAACGGGCGCCGAGTCGTTCCGCAGCGGGCTGGCCACCCCACAGTTCAACGGCGTGGTGCGCGTGCGGTCCTCGGCCGCGGTCGGGCCGGCGGTGGCGACCGTACGGGCCGGCCTGGCGGGCCTGCCCTGGTGGTGGTGGGTGGGGCCCGACAGCCCCGAGGACACGGCCGACGCTCTGACACGGTGCGGAGGCCAGGAGTTCGCCGCCCTTCCGGTGATGGTGCGGCCCCTCGACCGGCCGGCCGGCGCGGGCGAGGCCGGCCTGAGCGAGGCACCCGCCGGCCTGCGGGTCGAGACTGTCCAGGACGGGGACCGGCTGGCGGATCTCGTCCGGGCGTACCGGACGTCGATGGGCATCGCGCCCGGCCTGGAGGCCGACATGGTGCGCATCGAGTCCCGACGCGGGGACAACGCGGACATCGTCCGGCTGGCAGCGGTGCTCGACGGCCGGGTGGTCGGGTCCACGGTGGTGATCGCGGCGCACCAGACGGCGGGGATCTTCCTCGTGCACGTGACCGAGGCGTGTCGCCGGCGCGGCATCGGCGCGGCGCTGACCGCCGCGGCGCTCCGGGTGGGACGGGAACGCGGGATGCGGTCCGCGGCGCTGGTGGCGAGCCCCGCGGGCGAGCTGCTGTACCGGCGCTTCGGCTTCACCACGGTGTCCGAGTACCGCCTCTTCACCTTCCCCGCCTGAGCCGACGCCAGTGCGGATACCGGACTCTCCGTGTCACGGATACGGAGGCTGTCCGGTCCTACTGGGTACGGGTCGACTCCAGGCCACCAGGCCTGGTGACCGTCGACCTCCGGGCTCCCGTTCGGAGCCGGTCAACCCCATTGCCAGGAGAAGACGTTCATGAGCACCCCTATCGTCGCGATCGCCTACCACTCCGGCTACGGCCACACCACCGTCCTCGCCGAGGCCGTGCGCCAAGGCGCCGTGGAGGCCGGAGCCGTAGCCCATGTGATCAAGGTCGACGAGATCACCGACGAGCAGTGGGAGCTGCTCGACGCGTCGGACGCGATCGTCTTCGGTTCGCCGACCTACATGGGCACGGCTTCCGGTGCCTTCCACCAGTTCGCCGAGACCACATCCAAGCGCTGGGCCGTCCACTCGTGGAAGGACAAGCTTGCCGCCGGCTTCAGCAACTCCGGCGCCAAGAGCGGCGACAAGCTGCACACCCTCCAGTACTTCAGCATCCTGGCCGCCCAGCACGGCATGACCTGGGTCAACCTCGGCCTGCACCCCGGCTGGAACAGCACCACCGCCTCCGAGGACGATCTGAACCGCCTTGGCTTCTACCTGGGCGCGGGCGCCCAGACCCACACCGACCACGGCCCCGAGGAAGTCCACAAGGCGGACATAGCCACCGCCGAGCACCTCGGCCGCCGCATCGCCGAACAGGCCCGCATCTACGCCGCCGGACGCGCCGCCGTCAGCGCCTGAACGAATCCCGGCGGCACCGGGCGCTCCGGCGGCACCGGCGTGGGCGGCGGCGCCTTCCTGGCCCGCGGCGCCGGAGCCGCGTGGCGATCAGCGCGAGGGCAGCGAGTACCGCCGCCGCGGCGGCCGCTCGTTTGGCCACGGGTAGCCCGGCCGTGCGCAACAGGTCGAGCGGCTCGGGCTCGGGCTGGACGAGTGGTGCCGCCTCGTCCGGCCGGGCCTGTTCCCGCCCTGCGGCCGGGGCAGGTTCGGCCAGCCGGTCGGCCAGGCACGCCGCGAACTGTCCGACCAGCCGGTCGCCCACCTCCGCCAGCACCCCGCGGCCGAACTGCGCAGGGCGCCCCGTCACCGTCAGATCGGTCCGCACCGACACGGCCGTGCCGTCGTCGCGTGCGCTCAGTACGCCGGTGAGTGTCGCCCTGGCCGTGCCCTGGCCGCGGGTCTCCCTGCCGCTCGCGACGAGCACCATCCGGTGCGTCGGCTCATCCTGCTCCTCGAAGACGGCGGTGCCGCGGTACGTCACGGTGATGGGGCCGACCTTGACCTTCACCGAGCCGGTCACGGTCGTGCCGTCGTACTCCTCCACCGTCGCGCCGGGCAGACACGGCGCCACTCGTTCGATGTCGAGGAGCGCCCGCCAGGCCTCGTCGACCGGGACGGGGACGGTGAACTCGTGCTGCAGTTCCATGACTTGCTCCTCGGCTCGGAGGGCGGCGGGGTGGATGGGCGCGGTCGGGACGGTCCGGCCGGGATGAGGACGAACTCGGTCTGCGTGAGGCGCTTACGCATGCTGCGCTCCCTTCGCGGCTGCCGTGCCGTCCGACGCACCGCGGACCACCGCCGCGAGGTGTTGCAGTGCCGCGAGGCTGTGTCCCTCGACGAAGGCGTCGACGCTGGGCAGGGCCGCGGCCATCCCGGCCGCCAGGGGGGCGTAACCGGGGCGGGCCTTGCGCGGGTTCGCCCAGACCACCTGATGGGCCAGCGCGTGCAGGCGGCGCATCTGCGCACCGAGCAGTTCCGGATCACCGCGCTCCCAGCCGTCCGACAGGAGTACGACGACCGCTCCGCGCGCCATGCCCCGCTGCCCCCAGCGGTTGAGGAACTCGCGCAGCATCTCGCCCAGCCGGGTGCCGCCGCGCCAGTCCGGCACGGCCTCGGCAAGGGACCCCATCGCCAGGTCCGGGTCGCGGTGCGACAGTTCGCGGGTCGTCCGCGTCAGGCGGGTACCGATGGTGAACACCTCGGTACGGCCACCGCGCACCGCCGCGTGGGCGAACCGCAGCAGGGCATCGGCGTACGGCGCCATCGAGCCGCTCACATCGACGAGCAGCACGACTCGGCGGGGCCGCTCCACGCGTGCGTTCCGTTGCAGCAGGGCCGGTTCACCGCCGCGTCGCAGCCACTGCCGTACCGTGCGGCGCGGGTCGATGTCGCCGCGCCGTTCGGGCCGCCGCCGGGCCGAGCGCCGCGTCTGCCCGTGCAGCGCGAGAGCGGCGAGCAGGCGCCGCAGCTGGGCGCGTTCGGCCGCGTTCAGTTCGGCGATGTCGCGACGCCGCAGCACCTCGGCGGAGCTGGCGAGCGTCGCCGTGGGCGGGCCGGAGGGCTTGTCGTCCCGCGTGCTGCGCGGTGCGGTGGTCGTCTGCCGCGCGGCGAGTCGCGGCCGGGGCGGGAGGGCGGTTCGTGCCGAGCGGCGGCCGTAGGCGGCGCGTGCGTCGAAGTACGCGGCGAAGACACGGTCGTACCGCTCCAGGTCGTCGTGCCCGCCGCACAGCGTCGCCCGGCCCGCCCAGTACACGTCCGCCCTCATCCCGGGCCGCAGCACGTCCACGGCACGCAGGAACGCGTACAGCCTTTCGGTACCGGCATCGAGCCCGGCCGCCCTCAGCGCCCGTACGAAACCCAGCAGTACGGCATCCGCCCCGGGCGACGATGTCCCCGCGCCACCCGTCTCCGCGCTCATCGACGTCACACTCCCCGGGCCGCCAGAGCGGCCGCGAGATCGAGGTTGCGGGCCCGGTCCGTGTCCTCCCGGTACTTCAGGACCGATCCCAGGGTGGTCACGGCGAGTTCCGCGTCCACCTCGTCCGCTCCCAGTGCGGCCAGGGCCTGGGCCCAGTCGATCGTCTCGGCCACCCCGGGAGGTTTGATGAGATCCGCGCCCCGCAGCGCCTGCACGAGCGTGGTGACCTGTTCGGCCAGCCGCGCCGACACGTCGGGGAGCCGGCTCCGCACGATGGCCAGTTCGCGGTCGAAGGAAGGGTGCTCGAACCAGTGGTAGAGGCACCGCCGCTTCAGCGCGTCGTGCACCTCCCGGGTCCGGTTCGAGGTGAGGACGACGACCGGCGGTTCCTCCGCCCTCAGGGTGCCCAGTTCCGGGACGGTGACCGAGTACTCGGACAGCAGTTCCAGCAGGAACGCCTCGAACTCGTCGTCGGCCCGGTCGATCTCGTCGACCAGCAGCACCGAGGGGTGCGTCTGCAGAGCGTGCAGCAGCGGCCGGGCGATGAGGAAACGCCGGTCGTACAGCTCGCTCTCGAGGCGGTCGGCATCGGTGACGCCCGACGCCTCAGCGACCCGCAGGTGCAGCAGCTGGCGTGGGAAGTCCCAGTCGTACAGGGCCTGGGAGGCGTCGATGCCCTCATGGCACTGGAGGCGGATGAGCGGCGCGTTCAGCGCCTTGGCGAGGGCGGTCGCGAGCGCCGTCTTGCCGACGCCCGCGTCACCTTCGCAGAACAGCGGCCGGCGCATCTTCAGGGCCAGGAAACACGTGACGGCCAGCCCTTCGTCGACGAGGTACCCGGTCTCCTCCAGGCGGGCCCGCACCTTCTCCGGGTCGTCCATGCCGGTGATCGGTGCTCACTCCCAACCTGTGGCGGTCAGCACCGCCCGGCGGGTCAGCACCCGCGCGAGGTGCCGCCGGTACTCGGGCCCGGCCGCCAGGTCCTGCGAGGGCCGGGTGCCCTCGGCCGCTGCCTCGGCCGCCCTGGCGACGGCTTCGGGGCCGTCGGCCCCGGTCAGCGTCTCCTCGGCGGTCGTGGCCCGCAGCGGGGTCGAGCCCATGTTGGCCAGACCGATGCGCGCCTGGGTGATGTGCCCGTCCTCGCACCGCACCAGCGCCGCGACACCGACGACGGGCCAGGACTGGGCGACCGGATGGAACTTCTCGTAGTGGAAGCTCCAGCCGTCCGTCTTCGGCATCCGCACCTCCACCAGGAGTTCGTCGGGTTCCAGTGCCGTCTGGAGGTAGTCGACGAAGAAGTCCCGGGCCGCCACCGTGCGCCGACCGCGAGGGCCTGCCACGACCAGGTCGGCGTCCAGGGCCAGGGCCACGGCGGGCAGGTCCGCGGCCGGGTCGGCGTGCGCCAGGGAGCCGCCGAAGGTGCCCCGGTGCCGCACGGCCGGATCGGCCACCGTGGCCGTCGCCTGGGCCAGCAGACCGGCGTGGCGGCGTACCAGCGGGTCGTGGAGCACCTCGTGGTGGGTGGTCATGGCGCCGATGACGAGCGTGTCGCCGTCCTCCCGGACGCCGCGCAGCTCCGGGATCCGTCCGACGTCCACGACGAGTTCGGGGAAGGCCAGCCGCATCCGCAGCAGCGGCAGCAGGCTCTGCCCGCCGGCCAGCACCTTGCCGTCCTCGCCGGCGCCGGTGAGCGTGCGCACGGCCTCGTCCACGCTGCCGGGACGGGCGTAGTCGAACACAGGAGGGATCATCGCGGACCCTCCTCACCCGACGGGCCGGACGGACCGATGTCGCCGGACCCACCCATGTCGCCGTACTGACCGATGTCGCCGGACCGGGCCGCCTGCCCGGACTGGCCGGACTGCGCGGGGCCCGTCGCCGCGGGCTCGGCCGCGCCGGCGTCGCCGGACCGCGCCGCCTGGATGGCCTGCCACACGCGGTGCGGCGAACAGGGCATCCGTACGTCCGGCACACCCAGTGGCCGCAACGCGTCGACCACGGCGTTCACGACGGCGGGCGTCGACGCGATCGTCCCGGCCTCGCCGACGCCCTTGACGCCCATGGAGTTGTCCACGGCCGGGGTCCGGGTCCGGTCGGTGATGAAGTCCGGCAGGTCCGCCGCCGAGGGAACGAGGTAGTCCGCCATGGTGCCGGAGACGAGGTTGCCCTCGTCGTCGTAGACGGCTTCCTCGAACAGGGCCTGCGCGATGCCCTGGGCGAGCCCGCCGTGCACCTGGCCTTCGACGATCATCGGGTTGACGACCGTGCCGACGTCGTCGACGCAGACGTAGCTGCGAATCTGCGTCCTGCCGGTCTCCGTGTCGACCTCGACCGCGCACAGGTGGGTGCCGTGCGGGAAGGAGAAGTTCTCCGGATCGACCACCGTCTCGGCGTTGATGGACGGCTCGACACCGTCCGGCAGATCGTGCGAGGTGAACGCCTCGAAGGCGATCTCCTGGATGCTCTTGCGCGCTTCCGGGGAGCCCTTGACGGAGAACACGCCGCCGTTGAACTCCAGGTCCTGCTCGCTCGCCTCCAGCAGGTGCGCCGCGACCTTGCGCGCCTTCTCGACCACCTTGACCGCGGCCCGGTGCACGGCCTCGCCTCCGACGGCCAGCGACCGGGAGCCGTAGGTGTCCATGCCCTGGGGCGCCGTCTTGGTGTCGCCGTGCAGCACCTCGATGTCCTCGAAGGGCACACCCAGCACGTCCGCCGCGATCTGACTCCAGCAGGTCTCGTGGCCCTGCCCGTGCGGGCTCGTGCCGGTGACGACCTCGACCTTGCCGGTGGGCAGCATGCGAATGCTCGCCGCCTCCCAGCCGCCGGCGGCGTACCTGAGGTCACGCAGCACCCGGCTCGGCGCGAGACCGCACATCTCCGTGAACGTCGACACGCCGATGCCGAGGCGTACGGTGTCGCCGCGTGCGTTGCGCGCGCGCTGCTCGGCGCGCAGGTCGTCGTAGCGGAAGAGGGCGAGCGCCTTCTCGGTCGCCGCCTCGTAGTCGCCGCTGTCGTAGGTGAGTCCGGCGATCGTGGTGTAGGGGAACTCCTCGTGCCGGATCCAGTTCCGGCGCCGCACCTCGATCGGGTCCAGGCCGAGTTCGACGGCCAGCTCGTCCATGATCCGTTCGATGGCGTACGTGGCCTCGGGGCGGCCGGCGCCGCGGTAGGCGTCGGTCGGGGTGCGAGTGGTGAAGACGCCCGTGCAGGTGAAGTCGTAGGCGTCCATCTTGTAGATCCCCGGGTACATGAAGGCGCCGAGGATCGGGATGCCCGGGGTGACGAGCATCAGGTAGGCGCCCATGTCGGCCAGCAGGTCCACCTTCAGGCCGAGCAGTTTCCCCTCGCGGGTGGCGGCGATCTCGATGTCCTGGATCATGCCGCGGCCGTGGTGGGTGGCGAGGTAGCCCTCGGAGCGGGACTCGGTCCACTTCACCGGGCGTCCGAGCCGGCGTGCCACCGCGAGGGCGAGCGCCTCCTCGCCGTACACCTGGAGTTTGGAACCGAAGCCGCCGCCCACGTCCGGGGCGACGACCCGCAGCTTGTGCTCGGGGACGCCGGTGACGGTCGCCAGCATGATCCGCAGGATGTGCGGGACCTGGGTCGCCGAATAGACGGTGTACTCGCCGGAGGCGGCCAGCGGCGTGACGACCACAGCGCGGGGTTCCATCGCGTTGGGGATCAGCCGCTGCTGGTGGTAGCGGCGCTTGAGGGACACCTCGGCGCGCTCCCGCACCGCGTCGAAGCTCTCTCCGGTGGCGAGCGGCCAGGTGTAGCAACGGTTGGTGCCCTTGTCCGCGTGCACCAGGGGGGTGCCTTCCGCGAGCGCGTCCTCCAGGTCCAGTACCGGGGGCAGCGGCTCGTAGTCGACCTCGACGGCCTCCAGCGCGTCGGCGGCCGCGTACCGGTCGCGGGCGACGACGACCGCCACCGGGTCCCCGGCGTGGCGGACCTCGTCGACAGCGATGGGCGGATGGTCGGGAAGCACGATGTCCTCGGTCACCGGCCAGGCACAGGGCAGTGAGCCCAGGCCGTCGGCGAGGTCGGCACCGCTGAAGACGGCCACCACACCGGGCCGTTCGAGGGCGGGGGCGACGTCGACGCGGGTGATGCGGGCGTGGGCCATGGGGCTGCGCAGGACGGCCAGGTGCAGCATGCCCGCCACCTGGATGTTGTCGGTCCAGTTGGTCTGGCCGGTGATCAGCCGGGCGTCCTCCTTGCGCAGGCGGGAGCGACCGACCTCGCGCTGTTCGTGTTCCACGGCCTGATCGGTCATGCCGGGGCCTCCTTGGTGAGCTGCCCTCCGGAGGTGCCCTGCGCTGCGGAGGTGGCCTCAGGCCCCGAGAGGGTCTGTTGTCCGGAAGCGGCCTCCTGTCCGGCCGCGGCGAGCACCGCGCGGACGATGTTCTGGTAGCCGGTGCAGCGGCACAGATTGCCCTCCAGTGCCTGCCGTACGTCGCTCGGGGTGGGGAGCGGGTTATCGCGCAGCAGGTCCCGCGCCGCCATGATCATCCCGGGCGTGCAGTAGCCGCACTGCAGTCCGTGGTGCTCGTGGAAGGCCTGCTGCAGCGCCGTCCACTCGCCGTCCTTCGCCAGCCCCTGGATCGTGGTCACCTCGCCGCCGTCCGCCTGCACGGCCAGCACCGAGCAGCTCTTCACGGTTGCTCCGTCCAGGTCGACGGTGCAGGTGCCGCAGTTCGAGGTGTCGCAGCCGATCGGGGTGCCGGTGAGGCCGAGGCGGTCGCGCAGGTAGTGGGCGAGGAGGAGACGGGGCTCCACGTCATCCTCGTAGGTCGTGCCGTCCACGTGCACCTTGATATGGGTCATGCGCCCTCCAGGCCGTGCGGGCAGGGTGAGGGAATCAGCCACGCTGGCGCGATGTAGCTCACTGTAAGACCGGCCGACGGAGGCGGCGAGCGCTGCGACGCGGTCTGTCGGGCCTTTGGTCCGGCGCCCCTGGGGATGTGCGACCGCTGTACGCGGCTCGCGCCCGGTCGCGGGAAGCGTCACGCTCAGTGCACGGGCTGGGGGTGGGGCGTCCTCGATGACGCAGCCGCCCGCGGCACGGGCCGCGATCCGGCGGCCGCCCGCTTACCGCGTCACCGCCCACCTCATGGATCCACAGGACCCGGCGGCTCCCCCCTCGGCGACCCCGCTCCGGAACCCGCCGCACTCGGCGAGCTGCGCGACCGTCCTGCGGCACACGCCTGGGCCCGGCGGCACCCGCTGCGGCTACGTCCGGCCCAGGCCGCCGGCCGAGCTCGCGCGTCGCGTATGTCTCGTCCGAAGGCGGACGCCCGCCGGTCTCGGCGCTCACCGTCCCCCAGCTGACGGCGAGCGTGGCCGGGCTGCGGCACCACTTCCCGCGTGGCGCGGCGCGGCGCCACCAGCCCGGTAATGGCTCTGCCGCCGCACGACCCGGCGAACGCCGGCCGGGCTGCGCACGCCGACGCGGTGTGTGTCGGCGTACGCGGCCAAGGGGGCGGGGGCGGGGCGCCTCCCTCGGGCCCGAGGAATCCCGACCGCTACTTCGGGTCGCGGTCGAACAGTGACTTGGACCAGGCGTAGCCGAGCACGGCCAGTCCCGCGCACCAGAGCACCGTCAGCCATCCGTTGTCGCCGATCTCGCTGCCGAGGAGGAGGCCGCGCAGGGTCTCGATGGCCGGCGTGAACGGCTGGCACTCGGCGACCGGCTGGAACCAGCCCGGCATCGCGTCGACCGGTACGAACGCGCTGGACAGGAGCGGCAGGATCATCAGCGGCAAGGCGTTGTTGCTGGCGGCTTCGGCGTTGGGACTGGACAGGCCCATACCTACCGCGATCCAGGTGAGTGCCAGGGAGACGAGCGTCAGCAGTCCGAGGGCCAGGATCCATTCCAGGGCGGTGGCGTCGTGCGACCGGAATCCGATGGCCACGGCGACGGCCCCGACGAGGACCACGCTCATCACGCACTGCAGCACACTGCCGACGACATGCCCGATGAGCACCGCCCCTCGATGGATCGCCATTGTCCTGAAGCGGGCGATGATGCCCTCGGTCATGTCCGTGGAGACGGACACCGCGCTGCCGATCGTGGTGCCACCGATGGTCAGCAGCAGGATGCCCGGCACGAGATACGCGAGGTACTCGGACCGATCCGCGCCGCCACCCTCGATGCCGGCGCTCATCACGTCGCCGAAGATGTAGACGAAGAGCAGGAGCAGCATGACCGGGGTGAGCAGCAGGTTCAGGGTGAGGGACGGATAGCGGCGCGCGTGCAGGAGGTTGCGGCGCAGCATGGTGGACGAGTCGCGCACGGCGAGGGCAAGGGAGCTCATCGGGCTTCCTCCTTGGGCTTGTCGGGCCGGCTCGGCACGTTGCCGCCGCCGGTGAGGGCGAAGAAGACGTCGTCGAGGTCGGGGGTGTGCACGGTCAGCTCGTCGGCCTCTACGCCGGCGGCGTCCAGCCAGTCGAGCAGTGAGCGGAGCTCGCGCTGGCTGCCGTCGCTGGGGATCTGCAGGGTGAGGGACTCGTCGTCCCGGGTGACCTCGCGCAGCGCGGAAGCGGCTGACCGGTAGGCGGCCGGGTCGGTGAAGCGGAGCCGGACGTGTCCGCCGGGAATGAGCCTCTTCAGCTCCTCGGCGCTCCCTTCGGCCGCGATCTTCCCGTCGTGGAGGACGGCGATGCGGTCGGCGAGTTCGTCGGCCTCCTGGAGGTACTGGGTGGTGAGGAAGACGGTGACGCC